>JAOTWC010000095.1 GCA_029863105.1 Gemmatimonadota bacterium
GATACGACTGGACCTCCGCCGCTCGAGCATTTGTCCACGGAATTCGGTCCTGATCGAGCTATCGACGCCCACACCGCTTGCTCTGGCTGCGGACCATGCCCGATATTGGCCGGACTTATGCCCGTCGGGCCGCAGATCCCGATGGCAGTCTGAGCGACCGAAGAGAGAGGCAGGCAATGAGCGACCAGACACCGCGATGGGCCGAGACCGCCGTGCAATCGAACGCAGAGTGGTTCGGTCAGCCTCGTGGGCTGGCGACCCTGTTCTTCACCGAGATGTGGGAGCGCTTCTCCTACTACGGCATGCGCGCGCTGCTGATCCTGTTCATGACCGCAGCGGTCGCGCAGGAAAACGCGGGCCTCGGATTCGACGAGGCGACCGCCGGCGCGGTGTATGGACTGTACACCTCTATGGTCTACCTCCTCACGCTCCCTGGTGGCTGGGTCGCTGACAAACTCTGGGGCCAGAGGCGAGCGGTGTTCGTCGGTGGCTGCATCATCGCCTTGGGACACTTCACCCTGGCGGCCCCGCTGGTCGGTGCGCCGGATCTTCCGTCGTTCTTCCTCGGGCTGTTCTTCATCGTGGTCGGTACGGGCCTGCTGAAGCCGAACGTCAGCACCATGGTCGGCGACCTGTTTCCGAAAGCCGACAACGCCACCGAAGTCGAGCGGCAGGAGCTGGGGGCCCGCCGGGACGCGGCGTTCTCGATCTTCTACATGGGGATCAACATCGGCGCCGTTCTCGGCCCGTTCGTCTGCAGTTCGCTCGGAGAGGGGCTCAGCACACCCTGGTTCGACCTGGCCGGCAACTGGCACTGGGGATTCTCGGCCGCGGGCTTCGGGATGATTCTCGGCCTCATCCAGTACCGGATGGGCGGCGACTACCTGGGCGAAGCCGGCAAATTCCAGACTACCGACGATCCGGAGGTCGTGAGCCGGCGGAGTCGCAATTTCATGCTCGTCGCCGGTGTCGCTCTGGTGGTCGTGATCATGATCGTATGGCTGCTCGTGTCCGGCGCGCTCGGCCTGAGCCTCGAAACCTTTGCGACATGGGTCGGTTACGGGATTCTGCTCGTTTCGATTCTGTTCTTCGCGTATCTGATTTTCGGGGTCGCGCTGGCAGGTGCCCTGGCTGCCATCTTCGTAGGGCTGTCTGCGCTATTGCCCACTCTGATGACCGATATGACTGCGGTGGCCGGTGGTCAGTGGGCCATTCTCGTCACGCTGGCCCTGTTCATATTGATCAACGTTGGCCTGCTGATCGCCAGACACGGCGGCGAGGGCGTAAGCATAGAGAAGCAGCGCCTGATGGTGATATTCTGGCTGTTCATCCTGGCGGCGATCTTCTGGTCCGGGTTCGAGCAGGCGGGCTCGTCGCTGAATCTGTTCGCGCGCGACCTGACGGATCGCTCGCTGTTCGGCACGGAGATTCCAGCCGGCTGGTTACAGAACGTCAACCCGTTCTTCATCATCGTGTTCGCACCAGTGTTCGGGACACTCTGGACGTGGCTGGCCCACCGGAAGCGGAATCCGTCGATCCCGATGAAGTTCGCCCTGGGACTGCTCGGGCTATCCGCCGGCTTCTTCGTGATCATGTGGGGCGCGGCCAACGCGACGCCGGAGAGCCCCGTGTCCATGGGGTGGCTCGTCGCGACGTACTTCCTGTTCACGTGTGGCGAGCTGGCGCTCTCGCCGGTGGGCCTGTCGTCGATGACCAAACTCGCGCCTCCCGGACGACTGGGGCAGATGATGGGTGTCTGGTTCATCGCCGCGGCGCTGGGGAACCTGTTCGCCGGTCTCGTCGCAGGTCGGCTCGAGACCCTGCCGGCGTCAACTCTCTACTTCAACGTGGCACTGTTCGTCGGTGCGGCGGGCATCGTGGCTCTGATTGTCAGTCCGCTTGTGAAGCGTCTGACGGGCGGGATTAACTAGACTCCAGGCGGCGGAAACTTCTCCTCGACTCGGGTCCCCGTCGAAAGCTTGTCGGGGTGGCGGCTGCACGGCCGTTGTTGCAGCGAAGCCTCACGTGGGATCGGCCTCCACTGCGGAAGGCCGGTCCCTTGCTGACCCCCGGTTCGGTGGCACGGCCGTTGCACGAAACTACACGGCTGCATGCATTCACGAAGGTCGGGAAAGGCAGGAGTCACGTGAACGTCTCGACGGGGATTGGCCCGCTCGATGACCGAATTGGAGGCATCCGCAAGGACGGTCTGTACCTCCTGACGGGCGGTGCCGATTCGGCGAAGCTGGCCTGTCAACTCCAGTTCGTGAACGTGGGACTCGAGAACGGAGAGCGCGTGGCGGTGTTGAGCGCTGCCTCGCCCGGAGACCTGGCGGAACAGGCGGACCACCTCGGCATCGACCTCCGAACTTACTGGCACGAAGGGAGTTGCCTGCTGCTTGGGTTCAAGGGCGAGTACGCCCGTCGCGTCGTCCATGCCCCCAACCCGGCCGAGGCCTTCGCGGAGCTGACCCGGCTGATCGACCCCCCGGTGGACCGACTCGTCGTGGACCCGGGTTCGTTCCTCTGGTCGACGCGGGCAGGCAGGTCGATGGCGCAGGCCTTCGCCCTGTGGGCGGAATCCTCGGGCGCCACGGTCATGGCCTCGGTAGCCGCTGGCCTGGACGATCGCCCGGATCCGGCAACCGAATGGGTCTTGCAGCGTGCCACAGGTGTATTCCATTTCGCCCGGCTGGCCAGCGGCAGGCACGAGCTCTCCATCCAGCGACTCACGCCTCCGGTCGACGACACGGGTCCGATCAGTCTGGAGCTCGTACCCGGCCGTGGACTCGCTGCCCCGATGGGAAAAATCGAGCGGCGGCGGACGGATCGGAGCCTCGGCCATCCGGATCGCACTCTCCTGCTGCGGATGGGTTCGAATATCCCGGCCGACCTCGAGGCCTGGCTCAAGAACGACCGGGATGCGGTGGATGCCGACGACGGTATGGACCTTCTCCAGAGACTGCAGACCGATGATTTCGGGCTCGTGTTCGTCTATGTCGACCGCAACCGGTCCGATGAGGCGATCGAGCTGATTCGGACAGCGCGGCCGATGACCGGCGGTGCGATACTGCTGCTTTCCGACGAACAGTTGCGATCCGGCGACCGGGCTCGAGCCCTCGACGCGGGCGCCGACGATGTATTGTCTCACGGCATTCACCTCAAGGAACTCGACGCTCGCATCCGGCGGGCGCGCGACAGCAGCCGGCCCGTGCGCGACGTCGCACTGAGTCGGTCGACGCCTCTGGCAACCGCTGACGGAGTGCTCGCGGCCGACGAATTCGCGCGGGTCGTGGGGCATCGACTTGGTTCGGCGGACCTGGGTCATTTCAGCCTGATCAAGGTCAAGGGAACGGACATGGCCGCGCTGAGCGACATGCTGCTCGCCACCATCCGGGCGGAAAGCGGAGATCTGGTGGGCCCGCTGGGCGATGGCATGGGCGCCCTCCTGCAGGACGTTCGCGCCCAACAGGCGGTGGCCTACCTGGCCCGGGTGCGCAATGAACTGAAACAGCGCGGCGGGGACGGTCAGCTGGATGCAGAGGTCCTCGCAAACCCGGACGATCTGGACCGGATCCGCACGCTGATCGAAACCTGAGGTCGGACGCGTGGCCAAGCCGGAGCGAGCACGTCGGATACCCTATTGGGTGAGCTATGGCCTGACGGCCGGCGCACTGCTCGCCGTCACCGGCGCACTCGTTCTCATCGTCCTGCCGGCCCGCTTCGTCCTGGTCGCCGACCTGCGCGAATCGGGCGTGTCCTTTCCCACCACGTCCGATGCGCTGGCCTTCCCGATGGCGACCCGCGACTCGCTGATCCAGCCCCCACCCGTGCTGCCCGCCCCGGTCGAACCGCAGCCGGGTCCCGCCGAGCTGTTGTGGGCCGACGTCGACCCGCTGCTCGCCGACGGCCGGTACGAGACGGCCATCGAGCGCATGGACCTCTATCTGCTCGATCATCCCGGAGATTTCTCCGTGCGACGTGAAAGAGCCAGGACTCTCGTGCTGGCGGGCCGGCCCGAAGCAGCCCGTGCTGCGTTCGAGGGGCTCGTCCGTCAGATCGGCGCGCCGGCCGATCGGCTCAGCCTGGCCCGGCTGTTACGCGACCTGGGCGAGGCGGACGAGGCGGAGGCCCTGTATAGAGACTTGATCGCCGACCGGCCGACGAACCTGGAGCTCCGACACGAAGTCGCCCGGTTCTACATGTGGGCCGAGAGGTACGCGGAAGCCGAGATCCTGCTGAGGGATCTCGTCGCGCGGGCGCCCGCGGACGACTCCTACCGACTGGATCTGGCGCGCGTGCTGTACTGGGCGGATCGTCCGGCAGAGGCGCGGATCGTACTCGCCGGTATCCCGGACGACTCGCCGTTGGCCGCGGAGGCGCGGACCCTGGATGAGACCCTGGCCGCCCTGCTGCGACCTCCCCCGGAACCAGATCCGGAACCGGAGACCGTGGTCCAGCTCGCCCGCCGCGCCGCGGCCGACGACGACCTCGAGAGTGCCGCACGCCTTTACGCGCGGGCTGTCCTCGAATCGCCGGGCGACCGAGCGCTGGCCCTGGAGCACATCGACTTCCTGCAGTATCGACTCGAGGATTTCGACGCGACGATCCTGGCGATCATCGCCTTCGAGGACCGGTTCGGAGCGGATCCGGACCTGTCCTATCGGCTGGCGGAACTGTACGTGTGGGCGGGTCGGGAGGATGAGGCGCGCCCCGTGCTGGAACGGCTCGTCCGGAGCCATCCCGACCGCGCCGACGCGTGGGGACTTCTGGGAGACGTGCTGAGATACGCGGACGAGCGCAGTGCGGCCCGACGAGCCTACGAGCGGGCGCTCGCGATTGCGAACGACGAACCGCATGCGACGGCCGGCATTCCGGAACTGGATCGATTGCGCGCCCAGACGATCGCGGCTCGCGAGCCGATAGGACTCGGCCCGGCGATTTCTCTGTTCGGCGACTCCGACGATTTCCTGCGGTTCGACCTCGGGGGATCCGCCGCATGGACGACCTCGGCGGTCACGATCGATGTGACCGCGGCGTATCGCAGGCTGGAGGGGCGCGATCTGGCGGGCTTCGAGGCGAGCGATGACGGCTTCTTCGCGGGAGCCCAGGGATCGTTCTGGTGGTCCGAGGCGTCGCTCCGAGCCGCCGTCCGGGCTGGCATCGATCACCTCGAGACGACGGGAACCGAACCGACGTTCGGTGTTTCCTTGGAACGGTTCGGACGCGACGGCGGTTCGTTGTCGCTGCACTACGATCACGCACCGGCCTATCTGCTGGCGGCTACCCTCGAGAGCGCGTTGGCTGAGGTTGCTGCCAACCACGTGCGGATTCTGGGTTCCAAGCCGCTCGGCGATCAGTGGGCCCTGGCGGCATCGGCCGACCTGGCGCTGTTCGACGGAGGGGGGCTGACGAATTCGCGGATCGGAGGAGCGGTGGCGTTGAGCCGCCGGTTGGGTCGCCTGTTCCGGGCCGAGTTCGGTTCGCGCGTGCTGGGATTCGCTGACCCCGCACCGATTCTCGGTCGCAGATTGTATTGGGATCCGAACCTGTTCTGGTCCAGCACGGTGGGGTTGTCGTTGGCCCGGGTTCCGGAGCGGGGCCTCGGGTATCGGGCACGCCTGACCGGCGGAGCCGCCTGGAGCGACGAGCGGGATGTTGCCGCGCCGCGCTGGGTCCCCCAGTTCGGTGTGGATGCCGGAGTAAGCTGGTTGAGTGAAAGTACGATGTTCGACCTGGGGGCATTCTACAGGCGCGGCCGGGAAGACGAATACAACTCGTTCGGGCTGGATCTGACCTTGCGCGTGAGGCCGTAGGCAGATGAAACAACGACCAAACTCGCTCGGCCCCCTGCTGCTGGTCCTTCTCGTCACGACCGGTACGCTGGCCGTGATCCTGTGGTCGATCAATTCACCTGACCAGGTCCGGGTGTTTCTGATGCGCCTGGTCCTGATCAGCCTGGTGATCTTCCTCGGCATCCTGCTCGTGCGCTATTTTTCATTGTTGTGGTTCGGATTCATGCAGCATACCGAGCGTGACATCGAGGGCATCGAC
>JAOTWC010000096.1 GCA_029863105.1 Gemmatimonadota bacterium
CATCGGGGGCGCGATCTGCGGGTCCGAGGAGTTCATCATGGGCCTGATGGATTTGCACCTGGGGTCGTTGATGCTGCTCGGGCCGACGATGGATCCGCGCGCGGCTTTCGACATCAGCATGCGCCTTCCACATCTCGGCCTGAGGATGACAGAACACAGCAGGCGGGCGCTGGCGATCGCCGAGCGGCTCGACGATGCCGGGCTGGACGTCGAGTACCCGGGATTGCCCGGGCATCCCGACCATGAGCTGTTCGACACGATGCGACGGAAGGAATTCGGATACGGAGGCATCCTGTCGCTGGATCTGGTGACGCAGCGGCGAGCCGAGGAGTTCATGGAGATCCTGCAGAACAAGGATCGGTTCGGATTCATGGCCGTAAGTCTGGGCTACTTCGAAACGCTGATGTCCTGCTCCGGGACCACGACATCCAGCGAGATGACCGAACAGGAACAGCTGGCTGCCGGAATCCGCCCGGGTCTGATCCGGATGTCGATCGGCTATACGGGCACGCTGGAGCAGCGCTGGTCCCAGTTGCAGGACGCACTGGAGGTACTGAACCTGATACCCGTGGGCACCGGGTAACCGGGTGACCAAGCTGGGGTGCCAGAAGGCGGCGTTCACGCTGCCGGACGGATTCCACTATCTGAACTGTGCCTACATGTCGCCCCTGACCCGCCGGGTCCAGGAGGCCGGCATCGCGGGGATTCGCCGCAAGGGCGCGCCCGCCGAAATCACGGCGGACGACTTCTTCGATGATGTGGACGAAGCACGCCGGCTGTTCGCCGCACTCGTACATGTCTCGGATGCGGAGAGGATCGCGATCATACCATCCGCGTCCTACGCGCTGTCTACGGTGGCCCGAAACACTCCGCTTCGCCCGGGACAGAACGTCGTCACGGTTCGGGACCAGTTTCCCTCCAATACTCACCCGTGGCGGCGCGCATGCCGAGAGGCGGGCGCCGAATTCCGCATCGTCGGTCCCCCGAGCGACGGAAGCGACCGGACCCCGGCCTGGAACGAAGCACTCCTCGAAGCGATCGACGCGGATACGGCCGTCGTCACCCTCGGGCAGGTGCACTGGGTGGATGGGACGCCGTTCGACCTGATGCGTATCGGCGAGCGGGCGCGCGAAGTGGAAGCCGCTTTCGTAGTCGACGGAACGCAATCGGTGGGCGCCGTGCCGTTTGACGTCGAGGCCCTGAGGCCCGACGCCGTGGTGTGTGCCGCGTACAAGTGGCTGATGGGCCCGTACTCGATCGGCCTCGCCTACTTCGGCGCCCGATACGATGACGGCGTGCCGCTCGAGGAAAACTGGATGGGGCGCGAGGGCAGTCGCGACTTCGCGGGACTCGTGGACCAGGGCGACGAATATCGGCCCGGCGCCGCGCGCTTCGACGTCGGTGAATCGGCGAACTTCATACTCGTTCCCATGCTGATCGCTGCCCTGGAGCAAGTGCTGGAGTGGGGCGTCGAGCGCATCAGCGAGTACTGCCGGGAACTGTGCGAGCCGGGGTTCCCGGGAGCGGGCCACCTGTTCGGCTTGCGGCTGCCCGCGGACGTCGATCCAGCCGACGTACGGTCGGAGCTGCACCGACGAAACGTGTTCGTGTCCGTGCGCGGTCGTGCGATCCGGGTCTCACCTCACCTGTACAACGACGAGTCCGACATGGAGGCCCTCGCGGACGCCCTTCGAGAGTGTGGGGTCCGGGCAGAACTCACCTAGAACACCGTGTAAATGAACGGCGCGAGCGCAGATCCCTGGGCAAACGCGAGCAGCGCACCGACGGCGAGAAGGACGAGAATCAGCGGAAGAAGCCACCACTTCTTACGCACTCGCATGAAGGCCCACAGCTCTTTCAGCAGTTCCACACGTGTCTCCTGGATGTCATCAGAATTGGCGTCGCATGTCGCCGTGATTTCCGCGCGTTCTCCATATCCAGTCGGTTCCGCCGTCTCCCGACCGTCGGAGCGGATTGCGGCCCACGGCCCGCATGACAAGACCCGTGGGAGTCAGCACGAGGTAATAAACCACGGCCATGAAGATGGGCGTGGTGATCCTGGATATGGCGAGGGCGACCGCCATCCAGCTCCGGTACACGGGGCCGAGGCGTCCCGGAATCAGCAGGCCGCCGAGAATCAACAGGCCGCTCAGCGCTCCGCCGATCGATGCCAGCGCGATACGATCGCGCCACAGCAACAGCGCCCCGAGCACCGCGAACGCGATGCCGACCTGGACCCCGAACCTTCGCCCGTCGCGGGCGGTAAACTCAGTCGAGGACGAAATCTTCACGCCAGTCCCTCTCTTCGGTCCACTCGGGCTGCTCGGCCTTGTACAGCAGGTATTCACCGAGAACCAGGTTGTCCATGTCGGTCCGCATGAAGCAGCGCCAGGCGTCCTCCGGCGTGCACACGATCGGCTCGCCGCGCACGTTGAACGACGTGTTCACGACGAGCCCACAGCCGGTCTTCCGCTCGAACGCCTCGATCAGATCGAAGTAGTCCGGGTTACGGTCACGATCGACGGTTTGCACGCGCGCCGAGAAGTCGACGTGGGTGACCGCCGGGATGTCGGACAGGCGCACCTTCAGGCGCTGGAAGCCGGTGTGATCTCCGGCCGACGCTGCCTCCGCACTGCGCCGGTCCTCCCGGACAGGCGCGACGAGCAGCATGTACGGCGACTCGGTGTCGAGGTTGAAGTACTCCCCCGCCCGATGGGCCAACACGCTGGGCGCGAACGGGCGAAAACTCTCGCGAAACTTGATCTTGAGGTTCATCTGTGACTGCATCTCGGCGCTGCGTGGGTCGCCGAGGATGCTGCGTGAACCCAGCGCTCGTGGCCCGAACTCCATCCGGCCGTTGAACCAGCCGACGACCTTCTGGTCCGCCAGCAATCCGGCCACGGTCTCGGTCAATTCGGTTCGTTCCAGCCGATGGAACGTTGCCCCTGCCTCGACGAGCGTGGCCTCGATTTCTTCCGGTTCGAAGCTCGGACCCAGCAGCGATCCGCGCATCGAATCGCCGACTTGGAGAATTCGCGGCTTATCCAGGTAGCGATACCACACCAGTTGCGCGGCTCCCAGTGCTCCGCCGGCATCACCGGCGGCTGGTTGAATCCACACGTTGTCGAACGGTCCTTCGCGAAGGATGCGGCCGTTGCCTACGCAGTTCAGGGCCACGCCGCCCGCCAGGCACAGATTCGGAAGGCCGGTCTTCCGGTGCGCGGTCCGGGCCATGCGCAGCATGACCTCCTCGCACACGTCCTGCACCGAACGGGCGAGATCCATTTCGCGCTGCGTGATCTCGGACTCCGGACTGCGGGGCGGACCGCCGAACAGCTCTTCGAAGCGCCGGCTCGTCATCGTCAGGCCGCCGAGATAGTCGAAGTACGTCTGGTCGAGGCGGAACGAACCGTCCTCGTTGAGATCCATCAACTCAGAGAGAATGAGGTCGACGTACTCGGGCTCTCCGTAGGGGGCCAGGCCCATGACCTTGTACTCGCCCGAGTTGACTTTGAAGCCCGTGTAATACGTAAACGCCGAGTACAACAATCCGAGAGAGTCGGGCCACCGCAGCTCGCCGATCAGGTCGATCTCGGACCCGGACCCGATACCGATGGACGCGGTCGCCCATTCGCCGACTCCGTCCATCGTCAGAACGGCCGCCTCCTCAAACGGCGACGCGAAGAACGCGCTTGCCGCATGCGACTCATGGTGCTCCGCAAACAGCAACTCGCCCTCGTATCCGAGGCCTTCGCGGATGTCCCGCGACATGAACAACTTCTGTTTGATCCACAAGGGTCCGGCCTTGAGGAACGACCTGAAGCCCCGTGGAGCAAGTCCGAGATACGTTTCGAGGATGCGTTCGAACTTGAGGAGCGGCTTGTCGTAAAACACGACATGGTCGACGTCGGCGATGGAGATGCCAGCCTTCCGCAGGCAGAACTCCACCGCGTGGGTCGGTAGCGAGGAGTCGCCCTTGAGTCGCGTGAAGCGCTCCTCCTGCGCGGCCGCGACTGGCTGGCCGTCGGCCAGCAGACAGGCGGCGCTGTCGTGATAAAACGCGGACAGGCCGAGAATGTAGGTCGGCTTCACGGGGTCACGGCCTGTGCCACAAGGAGCCGGAACGTCGCCCGTCCCACCATACCGTATCGCCTCGCCCACTAGATGTGTCGTCACTGAGAGCACCGATTGCGAGGAACATATGCCACCGCCCGCTTCCCGCACGTTCCGGACGCAGGTCGCTCCCGCACCGACCGTGATGTGGACCGGTCGCCACACGGGCGTGCCATTCAGCGGGGACTATTGGGGTCATATGTTGTGGGTACAAGTCTTGCGCCGGTGAGTGCCTCAGACCTTCGCGGAGAAGACTACTTATGGAAACTCCTCACGGAGACATCGAGCTTTCGGTCGTGATGCCGTGTCTCAACGAGGCGGACACGCTGGAAACGTGCGTCCGTAAAGCACTCACAGCACTCGAGTCTGCCGGAATCAACGGCGAGGTCATCGTGGCGGACAACGGATCCACGGATGATTCCCGGGACATTGCGCGGCGCCTGGGTGCCCGAGTTGTGGAGATCGAGCAGCGCGGCTATGGGAGCGCCCTGCAGGGAGGCATAGCGGCGGCGCGGGGTCGCTACATACTCATGGGAGACGCAGACGACTCCTACGACTTCTCGGAGATCCCGAAGTTCGTCGCGAAACTGCGTGAGGGGTTTGACCTGGCCCAGGGGTGCCGGCTGCCGGCGGGCGGTGGTCGCGTCCTGCCGGGCGCCATGCCGTTTCTGCACCGCTGGTGGGGAAACCCGATGTTCGCGGCCCTGACGAGGCTGATGTTCCGAGCTCCGATTCATGATCCCCATTGCGGGATGCGTGCCTTCACGAAAGAGTTCTACGAACGACTCGAAATGCGGTCTCCCGGGATGGAGTTCGCCACCGAGATGATCATCAAGTCGAGTGTGCGGCGGGAGAAGACGGCTGAAATACCGATCAGCCTGTACCCAGACGGGAGGCATACTCACGGTCCGCACCTCCGTACGTTCCGCGATGGCTGGCGGCATTTGCGATTCTTCCTGATGTCGAGCCCAAAGTGGCTGTTTACGATTCCAGGGGTGTTCGCCATGGTCGTGGGCCTGGTCTTTGCCGCGCTTGCGTTCGGAGGCGCGATGATCGGACCGGCCAGACTCGACGTTCACACGCTGTTGTTCAGTAGTCTCGCGATCATCCTCGGCTTTCAGACGGTCACGTTCGGAGTGTTCGCCCGGAAGTATGGGATCGACGAAGGCCTGCTGTTCGCCGGCCGGAAAAGTTCGAAGCTGTTGCGCTGGCTTTCGCTGGAGCGAGGCCTCCTGATCGGGGGGCTCATCTTCCTGGCGGGTGCGGTCATCCTGGGAATCGCGGTGCTCTCGTGGATCCGCGTGGACTTCGGCGACCTCGACTATTCGGCCACCATGCGGCTGGTCATACCCGGCTTCACGCTGGCCGCCCTCGGTTTCCAGGTGGTGTTTTCGAGCTTTCTGATGACCGTGCTCGGGATTGACGTGCCGCCGTCAGCCACGGTATGACCGCAGATCGGAAACGGTATCTTCCGGCAGGCAGGCGTTGGACGATCTGGTTTGGCGCGCTCGCGGCAGCATGGATCGTGGCCGCGTGGCTGATCGTCCCGGCGATCATCCGCAGCGCGTTCGAGGGTGGGGTTTTCGGGTTCCTGGGCTGGCTGATGCCGGGGCGCGCCCAGCATACGGTGAGCACCTATCTCGCCCCGTGGGGCGATCTCGCCCGGCTGGTCCTGGTCGGCCTGGGCGCCGTCTGGCTGGTCGGCCTCGTCGTGACACAGCCGCTCACGTGGCGGCTCGTGCGCGAAGCCTATTTCCGCATCCCCACGTTCGGCGAACGGTTCCACCGCCGCACCGTGTCGCTGGTTCTGGCTCTGGTATCGATCACGGCTGTCGTGCAAGCCGTGTACCTGCCCGGCCAGTGGGAAACTGCCCGCGGCCA
>JAOTWC010000097.1 GCA_029863105.1 Gemmatimonadota bacterium
GTAGATCCGGCTGTGCTCGAGAAACCGGCCGACGATGCTGACGACGCGCGCACTTTCCGACAGGCCTTCGATCTTCGGGCGCAGCCGACACGAATCGCGCACGATCAGGTCCACCGGCACGCCGGCGCCCGCCGCCTGGTACAGGGCGATCGTCACGTCCGGATCTTCGAGCGCGTTCACCTTGATCTGGATTCGGGCCGGGCGACCTGCTCTGGCGTGTCGGGCCTCGCGCCGGATCCGGCTGAGCAGGGCCGGTTTCAGAATCTTCGGCGCAGGAAGGAGTTTCCTGTATCTGCGTTTCGGCTTGTAACCGGTGGTCAGGTAGTTGAACAACTCGGTCAGGTCGGCGCCGATCTTCGGATCGCATGTCAGCAGTCCGAAGTCGGAGTACAGACGAGCGGTGCCGGCGTGATAGTTGCCGGTTCCGATATGGGCGTAGCGCCGCAGCCCGTCGTAGTCCTGCCGAACCACGAGGATCGCCTTGCCGTGCGTTTTCAGTCCGACGACGCCGTAGGTCACGTGAATTCCGAACGCGCTCAGCCGGTTCGCCCAGCGGATGTTCGCCGCCTCGTCGAACCGGGCCTTCAACTCCATGACGACCGCGACTTCCTTCCCGTTCCGCGCCGCCTCGATCAGGTGATCGACGGCGGCCGAGTCGGCCGACGTGCGATACACGGTCATTTTGATCGCCCGCACCTTGGGATCCTCGGAGGCTTCCCTCAGCAGCCGTTCGACGGATGTGCTGAACGACTCGTAGGGATGGCGCAGCAGGATCGAGCCGTGCTCCCGGATCACGTGGAAGATCGGCCGCCTGTCCACCAGCACCGGATTGTCGACCGGATGGTGCGGCTCGTCGCGCAGACGCGGGATATCGAGCGCCGCGATCTGGCGGACGTCGCGGAGTCCGATCATCCCGTCGACCTCGAACACGTCCGCCTGCTCGTCGAGTCCCAGCTCGGCGGCCAGCATGCCCCGCAGCACCGGATCCATGTCGGTGCTCACCTCCAGCCGGACGATCGGCGCCAAGCGGCGATGTCTGAGTTCGGTCTCGATCTGGGCCAACAGGTCGTCCGCCTCGTCCCCCTCGATTTCCGTGTCTGCGTTGCGCGTGACCCGGAACCGGGCGCACGAGTCGATTCGCATGCCGGGAAACAGCAGGTCGAGGTTGTCGGCCATCACCGACTCGAGCGGCACGAAAGCCAGCGACTCGCCGACCGGCAGGAAGCGGTCGATGCCGGGGCCCACGGGCACTTTCACGCGCGCGATCGACGGATAGTCGTCATCCGGAAGCCGCAGGGTCACGAGCAGGTTCAGCGACAGGTTGGAGATGAACGGGAACGGGTGCGCGGGATCCGTCGCCTGCGGGGTCACGAGCGGGTAGATGTTCTCGATGTAATGCACCCGCAGCGCTGCGCGGCTCGCATCATCGAGATCCGTGGCGTCGAGTATCTGGATGCCCTCCCCGACGAGCTCGTCCCGGAGGGCGGCGAGCGCCCGTCGTTGCCGGGCGATCAGTTGCCGCACGATCCCGTAGGCCTCGTCGATCTGTTCCTGCGGAGTCCGGCCATCCGCTGACGGAGTCATCAACCCGGCGCCCACCTGCTGCTTGAGGCCACCGATCCGCTTCATGAAGAACTCGTCGAGGTTCGAGTCGACGATTCCCACGAACTTGAGGCGCTCCAGCAGCGGCGTTCGCGGATCTTCGGCCTCGGCCAGAACACGGAAGTTGAAGTTCAGCCAGGTCAACTCGCGATTCAGGAGAAGGGCGGGATCGGAGAGATCGTATTGGCCGTCAGGGCCCGGAACCGGAACTGGCCGGGGGTCGGGTGGCGTAGCGTCCGGGCGTGTCTCGATCCTGGTCGAGGTCGAACTGTCTGGATTGCTCATCGCACCCGTTTTCGTTGCTCCAACTGAACCGTGGCCGGACCGTGGCGGACCCTGGACGGCTGCCAGCCGCAGCTTGAATATGGGCATCCGGGCTCGATCCCGCAGATCCGCCGCGAGGCATATTTCCTGCGCGCTCGAAACTCCGCTCAAGCCGTCAGATCACTCGAAGCAGGGGGCTGGAACCGCCAAGTTGTGAACAACCAGCTTCTTGCGGCGCATGAATTCTCCGCGAGCGCTTGTTCCAAACCGGTCAGGTAAGCCGTCATATGCGAAAAAATGCCCCACCGCATCAGATCCTGCGTTTCCGGACGTCGGAACGACACGTCCACTGGGCGATCGCGATTCCGTTCCTGATCTGCTACACGACTGCTCTGATCATGGTCGTCGTGTACAATCCCGATCCTCAGCGCCCGTTGCGGAGCCTGTTTTCCTGGACCCATCGACTTTCCGGAGTCGGCCTGATCGTCTTCCCGTTGCTGGCCGTGACGCGATCAACGAGTGACTTCAGGGTCCATTTCTACAATATTCTGCAGGCGTGGAAGTGGACGTTCGATGATCTGAAGTGGCTGGCGCTCGTGGGCCGCGCCGCGATCAACCGGAAGATCAAACTGCCCGAACAGGGGAAGTTCAACGCCGCCGAGAAGCTGAACTTCATGACCCTGCTGGGGACGTATCCGCTGTACATCCTGACGGGACTCATCATCTGGCTCACGAAGGGAGCCTTCCTGGCCTGGCTGGTCCACTTCGGCATGGCCGTAATCGCCACGCCGCTCATCGTGGGGCATATCTTCATGGCGACCGTAAACCCCAGGAGCCGGATCGGCATGTCGGGCATGATCACGGGTTTTGTGGACCGGCGGTGGGCCAAGCACCACTATGCCAAGTGGTACCGGGAAGTGGCCGGCGAAACCGAGAGCCCGCCGGAGCACACCGCGACGGAAGTGGCCGACATCGAGCTGCTCGAGGCACCAGCCTGGCTGCCGCAGCCCGCAGAAGAGGCCTTCGGGCCCAGGCCGGCCTTCCGACCCGAAGTAGTCCTCCCGAACCCCGATCCCGGTAGAAGCGATCTCGCGGCAGGGGCTTGATCGCCGTAAGCGGTTGACCGGCAGTCAAGCACGAATGCTCGGACATCGACTCGGACACGCCCAGGCTCGACCCCGCACAGCCATGCCGCTGCAGCAGCCGGTGCGGCGACGTGGCCGGAAATGAAGTCTTCAAGTAGCTTTAGCCGTTCATATGACGCACACGACTACTGACGATTCCTGGGTCAGGTTCCGGCGTATCGCACGCTGGGTCCTGCTCTGCCTTGCCGCTTGGTTCGCCCTGGCGTTCATCGTCGTTCCGGCAGCGATCTACGTCGCGCATCGCACCGGCATTCCGGTCCCGGGCGACCTGATGGCGGGCCGGGCTACGACCCCGATCTCGAGCTATCTGGAGACCTGGCGGGTCCCCGCCGACAGATTCTCGGGTTTCTTCGTACGGGCTGCCGGCTACATCGTGGCCCTCGCCGCCCTGGCGGCCTTTGCCACGAATGCGGGTGGACGGGAGTCGGGCCGCCTGGACTCTTCCACTTGGCCGACGACTTTCTGGGTCGTGCTCGCGCTGTGCGTGGGCGGCGTGGTATCGACGCTGGTGCTGCAATACTGGTTTCCGGTAGCCTACGCCTCCCTGGTGATAGAAGACGGTGTGGGTGAGCAAGCATCGTTCTTCTGCTGGCTTTCCATCCCTATCCTCCTCGCGCACCACGCCCCGGGACGGAAGAAGCCGGCGATCGTACTGTTCGGCGTCGCGTCCTTCGTGATCGCAATGGAGGAAATCGCCTGGGGACAACGGCTGATCGGTCTCGACACCCCTTCGGCGCTCGGCCGGATCAACTACCAGAACGAGCTCACCGTCCACAACCTGGAGGTCTTCCGCGCCGTCTTCGAGTACCAGGCGGAATTCCTCGCCCTGATCGTGCTGGTGGGGACCTTCGTGGTGCCATGGGCGATGGGAGCCTTCCCTCGATTTGGGGCCATCTCAGAGCGGATCGGAATTCCGCGGGTACCCAGGTATCTCTGGCCAGCCGCAATCACGGTCGTCGCCCTCCTGATGACCAGGATCTACGTATGGGGATCCGAAATCGGCGATGCCGCAGTAGCCCTGTTCGCGGTTTCCGTCGCCCTGGCGATCGTGTTCGAATCGTCTCACCGATATCGTGCTCCGGGTGCCCGGGTTTCGATCGGCTTCGTCGCGCTGGTGATCCTGATGCTGGGCGGAGGACTGCTGACCCAACGGTCGGACCTTCAATCCAAAATGATCGGTATGGCGACTAGCAAGTATCCGCTAGAGGGGATGTACAAGCAGCCTGTGATGTTGTTCGAGTATTTCGAGACCAGGCCGGAGTACGATTACGACAGGTTCGGCATCGACTACGCCAGAGCATTGAGCTTGGCCGGCAGGCCCGACGACGCCCAGGAAGTCCTGCGGCAGCACCTGGCGTTGCTGACACGGGACAGGACGGTGTCGGCCGAAAAACAGAGAGCGATAGGCGAGATGCTGATTCGCTTGTCGCGTGAAGCGGATGCCGCGCTGGCGCTCGAGCGGGCGCTGGAAATAGACCGCGCGGCGCTCGCCCGCTCCGACAGGCCCGATAGGGTAGCCGTGATACGCTGGTCTCTGGCCAAGACGCATCGACTCCTGGCCGATTCCGCGCAGGTTGAGCGGGAGATCGAGCAAGCCCTCCTGACCCCGAGCCTCAGGGACCGGCTCCAAATGCAGCTCTGGTTTGACGGAGTAGGTGGATCGCGGGCTGATTGACGTGACGTTGACTGGAGGGTTGCCGCACCTTAGAAGATAGCAGCCCAATAGGGGCCGTAGCTCAGTTGGGAGAGCGCCTGCTTTGCAAGCAGGAGGTCACCGGTTCGATCCCGGTCGGCTCCATAGATTTAACTTGTTGTCAAACAATAGATTACCCTTCCATCTGCCCTTCGTCTGCGAGAAGTTCTCGCGCCGACCTGTAAAGAGAAATTACGACCTAAATGTGAGTTTTTGTGCTTGAGCGGCACCTTTGTATATGAGGCTAAGTGGCCCGAGGCACCTCTTTGGGAGGAGAACATCGGTGAGGGCGAGCAATTGGCTGCTCGGAGTCGGGGTGGCCACCGTAGCACTGGTCGGACTCGATCGCGGTCGAGCCGATGCGAGGTTGGACGCCCTCGCAACTCGAGTAGACAGCCTCGCCGTATCCCTTACTGATGTCGTGGCCGCCATTGAAAGTCGCGAACTCCCGCCAAAGTCCGATACGGTAGAGATTGGGGCGATCGGCTACATCCGCGGAAACGCTGACGCCCCTATCACACTTGTTGAGTTTCTGGATTACGAGTGTCCATTCTGCCAGAAGTGGCACGCCGAGACACTGCCCACCCTCCTCAAGGAGTACGTGGAAACCGGCAAGCTCCGCCTTGTTCTCCGGGACAACCCGTTGCCGTTCCATGAGAACGCGATTACCGCCGCACGCGCCGCTCGGTGCGTTTTTGAGCACGGTGGGGAAACGTACTGGCAGTTCTCAGAAGCTCTTCTACAGAGCGGCACATCACTGGGCCCACAGCGAATCTCAGAACTGGCACAGCGATTTGGCCTGCGTGGCGCTCAGGTCTTGGACTGCGCCGTATCGGACAGGTACGACGCGGAAATCCAGGCTGATGTAGCGGCCGCGGCCGAAGCAGGACTTGAAGGGACTCCTATGTTCATTATTGGCCCGTCACGCCCCGATGGGCTTGTTCGCGGTCGAGTGATTCGAGGCGCTTATCCGCTTGCGACCTTCCGAAAGGTGTTAGATGAAGCCCTCGCGGCCGCTTCCTGATGTCCTTCACTCCACGAAAGGAGGGGCAGGATGCCTGGTGGAACTGGCGTACGCGCGCTGTTGGTAGCGGTAGGGGCACTCGCGTTGCCGGGAGCCTGTGGAGATGGAAGTGAGGAAGTTGCTGGTCCGCCGATTCCCACTTTGGCGGCGGCCGGTGACGGCAGCGAGACCACTGAGTTGGCCGACGGAGCGCTCAACTCTACTTGTGCTTGCGAAGTCTGGAGCTGCGCTTGGGGTGACTGCGGCTATGA
>JAOTWC010000098.1 GCA_029863105.1 Gemmatimonadota bacterium
TCGCCTTCGCTATTATTTCATCCTGTTCTTCGCAGGCCCGTTTCTGCTCCCGTTCCGGTTTTTCCGCCGACTCGGCCGTTACCGAATCCGCGTGCGATCCGGTGTCGGCGAGCGGGTGCTCGATGCCCTCCAGGACTACGAGATTCGCCTGGAAAGCACGGCCGCAGGCCGTGTCGACGTCAGGGGTCCTGCTGCTTCGGGGGACTCGCCGGTCGCACGGAACGTGATCGAGCCGCTCGCCGTGAGCGGATTCTCCAGCCTGTTCCTCGCGGCCTACAAGCTCCCGCTCGCCGCCCTCGCGGCGATCCTGATCGTCGGCATTTCCACGCCGGCACTGAATGGCGCCGGGGTGCTGGACAGTCTCGGGTCGCGGGCCATCGGGATCGGTTTCGTGCTGCTCGTGGGCCTGTTGTACGTGGTATTTCGAGAATTCGTGACGGCCGTACTCGGGGCGGTTCCCGTCCTGATCGCCGCCTTGCTGTACTGGTCACTGGAACTCGGGACGACGCGTGACTGGGGCGCGTTCAGCATGTGGCTGGCCGTCCTGTTCGCGGTGTATCTGCTCGTTGACTCGTTCTTCTTTCCCCGCCCCGTTCCTCCCGCCCTGTTTTTCTACACGAGCACCGGTCGAGGCGCGCCCTACCGGCGCCCCGAGGACGCACCGTGGTGGCTCGAGGGATCTGACTACTGGGTGTGGCGCTACCTGATGCTGACTCCAGCGGAGATCAACAAGTTCTGGGAACGCGACTGGGAGCGGGTGGAGTTATGGATTCGGGCTGATGGCCCGGACGCGGGACTCCTCGAGTGGGTCGTCACCGACGGCCACTACCGGGAACTATGGACGCCGTACGAGCGCCTCGGCCGCCGCCCGGTCCTCGAGCGATGCCGCGCCGATGCCCGCGTCGCGATCGCTGCCGGGATCCCAGGTACCTGGCTGCTGGAAGTGGATGCGAACATCCTGTTTCACACGCCGTTCTACCGAGCCGTGAGCTTCGTGGCGGACAGCGGCAGTGTGCCTGCCAGGCGCGTGGGACACCTGATACGTTCGATGTGGACGCGCTCGCGAGAACCTGATGTCGAGGCAGCCCTGGCTCGACTCGACGAAGTGAAACTGGCCCGTGGTCCGGACGTGCTGGATGACCTGCCGGAGCTGATCGCCGACCGGGCGGCCCGTCACATCCTCTCGCTGCCGTGGACGCACTGGCGCTATCCTCTGGGGGCAAATCGGCGCCGTGAGCTGCGGGTCTACGAATCACGGGGGATGGCAGATCTCCATGCCGCGGCCGAGCCGGCGCTCCAAATCAAGCTCAACGACGGGAGGGATGGTTGACGTACCGCGATCTCGACAAACGGTTGCTCAGCGCTCTGCGGGAGAATGCCCGCCGTTCGAATCGACAGCTGGCCGCGGAGCTCGGAGTCGCGGCCACGACGGTCGGAAAGCGCATCGCCGACCTGGAGGCGACCGGGGTGATCCTTGGATATCGCCCGAGTATCGACTACCGGAAGCTCGGTCTCGGCCTCGTCGCCGTAACACGGATCAAAGCGCGCGGCGAAGCCCTGCCGGCAATCGTCGCATCGCTCGTCCTGCATCCTCACCTGACGCACGTGTATGAAATCACCGGTGAGTTCGACGTCATGGTCATCGGCCGGTTCGCGGACGAGTCCGAAATGAACCGCGAGATCAAGAGCATGCTGAGCATGCCCGGAATCGAGGGAACGAACACGTCCATTGTCCTGGACGCGCCGAAGGAACAGCTGGACGTGGGGCTGCCGCGGGAATGACGCTCGAGGGACTGCAGGCGGAGGCTACAGCCTGTCGGGCGTGCCCGCGTCTCGTCGCCTGGCGGGAACAGGTGGCGATCGAGAAACGCGCGTCGTTCCGCGACCAGGAGTACTGGGGGGCCCCGGTCCCGTCATTCGGCGACCCCGACGCCCGCCTGCTGATCGTGGGGCTCGCCCCTGCCGCCCACGGCGCGAACCGGACGGGACGAATGTTCACGGGGGACAGGTCGGGCGACTGGCTGTATCGCGCGCTGCACCGTGCGGGCTTTGCCAACCAACCCGATTCAAATTCGCGGGAAGACGGCCTGGAACTGAGCGACGTCTGGATCACGGCGGCAGTTCGATGTGCGCCACCTGGGAACCGGCCCACACCTGGAGAGCGGGACGCCTGCGCCGACTGGCTGTCGCGCGAGTTTGCCCTGTTGCCGAACGTCCGGGTTGCCGTGGCCCTGGGCGGCTTCGGATGGGACGCGCTGCTGCGGGTACTGGCGGGACGGGACTGGGTGATCCCACGGCCCAGACCCAGGTTCGGACATCTGTCACGCGGCGACATCACGGGGGAAGGGCGCCGGCTGACTCTTCTCGGCTCGTATCATCCCAGCCAGCAGAATACGTTTACCGGCCGGCTGACCGAGGAGATGTTTGACGCCGTGTGGCGATCCGCGAACGGTTTACTGGGAGAGACAACATGCTGAACCGAGATACATCCCTGCTGGCGTTCCGGCTGGTGATCGTCGCGATCTTCCTGTGGCACGGCGTCCCGAAGGTGATCGACCCTGCGGGAACAATGGACAGCTTCGCCGGTTTGGGCCTCCCGGGCTGGCTGGGCCCGATCACCGGTTGGGTGGAGGTGATCGCGGCATCCATGCTCGCGGTGGGATTCCGGCACCGCTGGGCGGCAGCGGCCCTGCTGGTGGTCATCGTGGGAGCTCTCGTGACGGTGCAGATTCCCGGCGGAATGTCCTCGGGTCTGGAGCGTGACGCCTTGATCTTCGCAGGACTCCTGGTCCTGCTCAAGGAGACCAGGCTTGCCTATGCGATCGGGCGAGGCGAGTAAGCCGTTTCAGCCTCACTCCCCAAAGCGCCGCACGAGTGCATCCTCCGCGGCTTCGTCCCAGGGATCCGGCTGCGACAACGGCGCGGCCCGGTACAGCCAGGAGAGACCCCGCCTTCCCACGTAAGCATCGGGTAGCAAGAACACGGGGTCTCGCAGTGCCACCTCCAGGCTCACGAACGTGAAGTCCTCTGCTGTCAGAGAATCCAGTACTTCGCCCAACCAGTCAGCATTGAGCGCGTTCGCATGAACGAGAAGCACCTGTGCCACATTTCTCCCGAACTTTTCTCTGGCTACCCTTCGAAAGTGCCGAGCTGCGTCCAGCATATGGGCAACGTACGCACTCCCGATCTCCTCGGAGGTGCGTTCGTCGGCCGCTTGAAGAGCCCTTCCGTAGGCTCGCGCCAGAATCCACTCGGAGTTGTCGATGGTTACGTGCGCCGTTCGGTACGACATGCCTGCCAGCGCGTCGGCGACCTCATCCCTGATCGCAGCAGTCGGTCCCTGGTGGAGATAGGGGAACCGGAAGAAGCCACCCCGCTTTCCCGTGATCGATGCGAGCTGTGATTCACAACGGCGAGCTTCGTCGAGCCACGGTTGCATTCCGGAGTTCAGGTCGCGATGGGCGGCCGAATGATTGCCGATTTCCATGCCGGCAGCGAGCCAGGCCCGCACGATCGGTGCGCCGTCTTCCATGCGATTGCAGACGACGAAGCCGGTAGCTTGAATGCCACGCTCCATGAGCGTTGCCAGCAGGCGGTCCGTTCCTCCCGCGGCGCCGTCCAGGGGTTCCACTCCGTTCCATGGCACGTCGTCGATCGTGATGGCCAGGGGCGTCTGGGCCGACGCGGGGACCGCAAGCAGAATGAGGGTGAGTGTTGCAAACGCGATTGCTGCAACCATACTGCCGGCGGCGCGCCTGTCGGTCGCCACGGCGTCTGCGGGCGTATATTCTGGCCTGACGGGCACCGGGCACCCCCAATTGTGAATCCGTCGGTAGGATGGATGTGTGCGTTACCCAACCGGAATGGAGACCGTTCCATCTCGTATGAACGAGGACCAGGCACGCCAGCGCATCGAGGAACTGCGAACGGAAATCCGCCGCCACGATATCCTGTACTATGGTGATGATCGCCCTCAGATCTCTGACGAAGTCTACGACGAGCTGTTCTCCGAGCTGAAGGCTCTCGAGGGCGAGTTTCCCCAGCTGGTCGCCCTCGATTCGCCGACGCAGCGCGTGGCGGGTACGCCACTGAGCAGATTCGAGACGGTGAACCACGAGGCGCCCATGCTGAGCCTCGATTCGGACCAGGATCCGGCGGCCCTGCGCCGGTTCGACGAGAGAATTCGAAAGGCGCTCGGCGAGGATCGCGAGCTGCGGTACGTGGTCGAGCCCAAGCTCGATGGCCTGTCGATCGAGCTCGTGTTCGAGGATGGCCGGTTCGTTCGAGCGTCGACGCGCGGCGACGGGCTTCGGGGGGAGGATGTGTCGGCAAACGTCCGAACGATCCGGAGCATCCCACTCAGACTTCGTGACGACGGCCTGCCCGTTCCGCATCGACTGTCGGTTCGGGGAGAAGTGATCATCCGCTCCAGGGAGTTCGCCGAGCTGAACGAGCGCCTGATGAACGAGGGCAGGGAGCCGTTCGCCAACCCTCGCAACTCGGCCGCCGGCTCCCTCCGCCAGTTGGATCCGGAACTCGCGGCAAGCAGGCCGCTCGAAGCGTTCGTGTACGACGCGCTGCACGTCGAAGGCGCCTCGTTTGCCAGCCAGACGGAAGTGCGGCAGGCGCTTGCGGCCTGGGGTCTGCGCGTCAGCGAACGCGTGAGGGTCGCGTCGGACATCGACGCCGTCCTGGAGTATTTCTCCGAGATCGAAGCGGAACGTGACGACCTGCCCTACGAGATCGACGGGATTGTCGTCAAACTGGACGACCTGGCGGACCGGGAGCGCCTCGGATCGACGGCAAGGCATCCCCGCTGGGCGTTCGCGTTCAAGTTCGCGCCCCGAGCCGAAGTCACGCGCATCCTGGCGATCGCAGCGAGTGTGGGGCGGACAGGCGTGGTCACGCCGGTGGCGCTCATGGAACCGGTTCAGATCGGAGGCGTCACGGTCAGCCGTGCCTCGCTGCACAACCGCGAAGAAGTCGCGCGCAAGGAAGTCCGGGAGGGCGACCTGGTCCGCGTCCAGCGAGCGGGCGACGTGATTCCGCAGGTCGTGGAGCGGATCGAGGAGAAAGGCCGCGAGCGGGGCCCGGAATTCCAAATGCCGGCGAGCTGCCCTTCCTGCGGCACCGACCTCATCGATCGCGGACGTATCCAGCACTTCGGCTCCCGGCAGGGCCTGGATGTGGAGGGCCTCGGCGAGGAGACGGCCCGGCTGCTCGTGGCCGAAGGTCTGGTGAAGCGACTCCCAGATCTGTTCTTGCTCACCACGGCCGACCTCGTACGGCTCGAGGGATTTGCCGAACTGTCGGCGTCGAACCTGATTAGGGCGCTAGGTGAGGCGTCGCGAACGGAACTGCGGCGGTTGCTGTACGGCCTCGGCATTCCGGAGGTCGGCGCCGCGGTGGCCCGGGACCTGGCAACGCACTTCCGGAGCATCGAAGCAGTGCGGGCGGCGGACCCTGAGGCGTTGGCAGAGGTTGCCGGCGTGGGACCCGTCATGGCGGACCGCATCGCGGGGTTTTTCGCCGAGCCGCACAACCGGGACAATCTCGATGAGCTGCTGGCGCACTTGACCGTCGAGCAGAGCGAGCCGGCGTCGTCAGGCGAGCTTTCCGGCAAGTCCTTCGTGTTCACGGGCGGCCTGGAAACGCTGAGCCGTTCCGAGGCGAAGGCACTCGTCGAGGCCCGTGGTGCGCGAGTCTCCGGCTCGGTGAGCGCGAAGACGGATTTCGTGGTTGCGGGAGAGTCAGCCGGCTCGAAACTGGCCAAAGCCGAAGAATTGGGGTTGGAGGTGCTGTCCGAGGAAGACTTTCGGCGAATGCTGGGAATCACCTGACCATGGAGAACCTCGAGATCGCCGCAGTGCTTCGCGAAATGGCGGATCTGCTGGAGATCAAGGGGGGGGTGAACCCGTTTCGAATTCGC
>JAOTWC010000002.1 GCA_029863105.1 Gemmatimonadota bacterium
GCCAGACCATGCCTGCCATGTCCGGCAGGTGTCGGGGTGCGAACACGGCTATGTCCAGCAGCCCGTCCTGAAAGTCGGACCGTGGCGCCACCATCACCTCGACCGGCAGCGACCCGGCTCCTATCAGGCCGGCGTTGGCGAGCAGCACCATGGCCGCCTCCACTTCGATGACCTGGTCGTCAGCGTGGATGACGTACTTGGCGCTCTTGGACGCTATGACGTGTTTGATTCCCGAGTAGAAGTAGGCGAGAATTCCAATCCGGTTCTTGAGCTCTGCCGTGGCACTCGCCATGACCTCCGCGTCCAGTCCCGCCCCCGCGATCAGGCTGAAGTACTCATCCCCGAAACGCCCCAGGTCTATTGCCTCGACATTGCCTTCGACAGCGACTCGTACGGCATCCTCGAGTGAATCCGGAATTCCGAAGTTCAGCGCCAACTGGTTGCCCGTCCCGAACGGCAGGATCGCAACCGGGATTCCGGTGCGGGCCGTACCCCTCAGGGCCAGCGCGATCGTCCCGTCTCCGCCCGCCGCGACGACTGTCCGGTACCCGAGTTCCACAGCCTGCCGGACGACCCGGAGACCTTCTTCCTCGGATTTCGTCTCCACGATGTCGAAGGAAACTCCCTGAGCGGCCATCGCGCCGCCAATTCGCCGACGCAACTGACCAGGTTGCCCGCCAGTCGCCTTGTGGTTGAGCAGCACCAGGAAGCGATCGGTGAACGGAATTGGAAACTCAGACATCGAAGCGAGCGCTCACGCAGGCCATTCCTGTTCGTGATTGAATCTTCGGGAACCCGAAAGATATGGTCGCAGGCTTTGTGTAGCACACGGACTGGCCGTTCCGATCAGAAATCCCACTCCCGGAACAGCATCAGACCCCAGGTTCGATTGCTGAACGCATCCAGGCTGTTGCCGTACGCGGAATAGCGGCGAGCCCGATCTTCGGTGGCGAACTCGAGCCGCCAGTTCGGAAGGAAGCTCCACTCGACCGCTGCCCCCGGAAGCAGCCCGCCGAGGGGCTGGGTGGCCCGTATGAAGACGTCGGGCGTCAGGTAACGCCCGATCTCGACTTCCGTGCCGTACAGCAGACTGCGCGTGGTACCTCCTCCTCCGAGGCCGGTTCCGCCTGATCCCGTCGACCGGATGTCGAGATAGTCGATCAACCCTACGCCGCCGACGAGCACTTGCGAGAACCCGCTTCCCACCTGGCCCAGCAATCCTTCCCGGACGATCGCGGTTGCAAACTCTCCACCCTCGGCCCCGGCGCCAATGCACGGGCTGGAGAACAGGAGATAACAGATCCGCTCCGGCTGGGGCAGCGGGGGAGTACTGCTCGTTGTCATGGTGGGAGCGAGCGACGTTCCACCGACGTGCACGGACACCTCGACGGGGCCCAGGTCCGAGCGAGTCCTGAACACGGCATCGATGTCCAGATTGGGGTCCATTCCAGGGGATCCGACGAACGTGACGGCCCCCCGGCTGATTTGCAGCTGCCGGGACAGGAGACTCGAAATGTCGCTGCTCGACCCGAACGAGTAGCGGAAACTACCTCGCGGCAGGCGGAGCGTGCCGAACGCCACCAGCTCGCGCGTCGCGCGGTCCATGCGCACGTCCAGCGTGCCGGCAAGCTCGACTTCCAACGCATCGGATCGCAGCCACAGCGCCGGTCCGACCTCGAATCTCGTGTCCATACGCAGATTCTGCAGGAACGGATTCTGGACGGACTTGAACAACCGCTGTTCCATCGCGATCGTCGTGTCGATCAGGGCGTAAATCGCGGGATCGGACAGGTCAACGGCCTGCCGGTGGCGCAGGAAGCGCTCGGTTCGGATGTCCCCTTCCGACAGCTGGAATCGGCCCGTGAGCTCCGGACTCCGGTAGCTGCCGCCGAGTTCTCCCTGGCCGTCGAGCCGCACGCTGGCGGTCCGGCGATTGAGGCCCCGGAAACCCTCGGCGCTGAGACGCAGATTCAGGCCGATATCGCTGAGTCTTTCCAGGCGCAGTGCACCTTTGACGTTCACAGATCCGCCCGCGGACGACCGGATGTTGAGCGTATCGATCCTCGCCAGCGCACCGGCGTACACCACACGGCCCTCGATGCCCTCGAGACGGATTCCGAGACCAGGTACGAACATCGCCGCGCGGTGGACCTGAGTGTCTCCGTCGAACCGGAGAGCGGAAGGTTCGCCCGTTACGTCGAACCGGCCGCGCGCGTATCCCGTGACGTCCCGAACGGTCGTGAACCCGATACCAAGGGCGTCGAGGGGCATGCTGTCGACGACGACGGTCAGGCTCAGAGGATCGTCGAGCATCCGTCGTTCGATGTCCCGCAGCGAGAGATCGGTGCGCAGGAATCCGTCCACGCGGCCCAGTTCGAGTCCGCGCGCCGTGACCGCCAGGGCGATCGCCAGCCGACGGCCGGAATAGCTGAAATCGCCCGTCAGGCCGTCGTAGCTGATCCCTTGGATTGTCGGATTCGAGATATCCAGATGGGCATCCCACAGCGGGGCGTCCGCCGTCCCGCGCACCGTCGCCCCGAAGGTGAGTTCCCCGCCGATATCGTGCGGATTGCCAAAGAACTCGAGGGCATTCTCGAGTCGAATTCCGCGTGCCGCGACGTCCAGCACCGCCTGACCGGAGTCCGGGATCACACCATCAACCTGGAGCAGGGCGCCGTCGCTGCCGAGCAGCGTTACGTCACGTGTCGAGAATCCTCCGGTCCCGTGAACGATCATTGCCGTGTCCCGCAGGGCGAAGGAACGCTGGCCCAGCTGCACATCCAGCCGATCCAACTGCACGCGCGTTTCTTCCTCCGTCCAGTCGAGCCCGGCCGAAACTTCGAGCGACACGCTCGTGTCGCGCCGCGCGCTGAGGCGCAGGTCGCTCCGGGCTGTGTCATATCGCTCCCAGCGCACATTCAGCTGATCGAGGAATCGGCCGAACACGGTCGCGTTCTCGGCTTCCACGCGGGCCGTGGCCGTGCCCAAATCCCGTGGATCCGGGACGTCTACCGTCAGTTGCAGAGAATCCGCGCCGTAACCGGCATACTCGAACCTGCGCGCGTTGGCCCGTCCTCCGAAGGAGAAATGTTCGAGATTGCCGTACAGAACGCCGCGTGCGCTGGCGGTTCCCGCCACCGTGTCCGGCGGCGCAGGCCCGCCCCCCGGATCGGGCGGGCCGTTTCCGGGCTGCGGATCGGCGACGTCGAACCGCTCGAACAGATCGCTGACGTCCGCGGGTGTGCGGGCCGGGTTGCGTCCCGGTACGATCCAGGCGTTCCATGACGCCAGGTCGGGCAGGTCGGCGTCGAGGATGAGTGATCCGCTGGTTTCCGACGTCAGGCCGAAAGACCCGCGCCCGTCAACCGAGCCGGCGGACGTTCGCAACGCAAACGTGTCGGCGACGGCGAGACCTTCCGACATCGTAAAACGAATCAGGCTCGAATCTACGCGGGCGCCTTCGAACAGCGAGGGAAGAATCACCAGGTCGAAATTGGCCCTGAGCGTGGCCGGATCCGTGCCCACGCCCACGATGTGCCCCTCCACCGCCAGGCTCGTGGCCGGACCGCCCTCTATCCACTGCGTCAGCTGGAGATCGCGGGCCAGCAGCCTCGCGTCGTAGGTCTTTACGTCGGACTCCACATCGAACCTGCCGTCGAAATTCAGCAAACCCCGCGGCGTTCTGAGGTCGGCGACGACACGCAGGTCGTCGAGGCGTCCCTCGGCCGACAGGGGACCGCGGACTTCGCCCACGAGGTCGATGTTCGGGAGCCACGGCTGCACGGCGGGCACGGCCAGTGGCTGCAGATTGAGCTGTACATCGAGCATCGAACGGCCGGGCGCTGAGACGTCGATCGCACCATCACCCGACACCGACGAAACTAGTCCCCCGCGTAACCGATGCTCCGCGTCGAAGACAAACGCCATTCTTCCGCCGGCGATCCCGTCGAGCGTTGCCCGTCCGGTCGCCCGGCCGGCGAATCGTGACTCGAGTCCCACGGCGAGAGTCCACCGAGGCTCGAACTGTCTCATGTCGAGCACCAGCGACCGCATCCGTCGGGGCTCGACGAGGGCCAGTCCACCGCTGACCTGCAGATGGGACGGCGGTAAGGAATCCGCCGCGGGCAGGTCGCTGAGCTCAAGATCCGCTGTCAAATCGAGCAGGGTAATGGGACCGCGCCCGCTGACCGGTCCCGAGACGAGTCCGTCGATCAGCGATTCTCGCCCCAGCACTTCGTCGACCATCGCCAGGCGTACCGGGCGCAAGGTAAGATCCAGGCTCTCGAACCGGGGTGGCTCCTCGAGGTGCAGTTCGAATCTCCCGCCAATTCGGGACTCATCGATTCGGACGTCGGCCTGAATGATCTCCGTGACGAGGACGGCATCCGGCCTCGTGTGGAGGCGCAGGCCAGCCGGACCGCCTCCCCGGTTGGGCAGGGGGACGGGGAGCCACTGCAGGTCCTCGAAGCCGAGCGGCTCCGCCTGCAGGTCGAACGCGAACGCGACCGGGCTCGACGGAACCACCCACCCCTCACCCCGGAAGGAGCTGGTCGGGGACTCCAAGCGATCGATCCGGATTTCGACGGAATCTCGGAACGTCGCGACGCCGGTGAACCGCTGGATGTCCAGGACCTGGGTCACGGCGGCCGCCCGTGTGCGGATTCCTTCCATCTCGATATGCATGGGCCGGAGGGGATCGACGAGACGCACCAGCGGAAACAAGCCTGACAGTGAGTCCAGCCGAACGACTCGTTCGTACGCGTCCGGTCCCGAGGCCTCTACGCGCCACAGGGCCTCGCCACTCAGGCCCCGTGCGATGTGTGAGGCCCTCGCCGCACCTGACAGATCAGCACCCCACGGAGTGCGGACCTCGATCGTGCCCTCACGCACCGCGAGGTCCGTCAGGAGAACCCGTGTCGAGCCCGGCCCGGCACCCTCGTCACCCGCAAAGATGCGATCGTGACTCCAGACTCCCGCAGAATCCTGGTGCAGCAGCAGCCGTGCCCTGGCGGTTGAAACGGCTCGAAACCTGTAAGTTCCCGACAGCAGGCCGAGCGGATTGTACTCCATGCGCACGCTGTCCAGGGCCACGAACTCTTCGCCGTCGGACCCCCGGATCACGAACCGGTCCAGGAGTACGCTGGACAGCAGATTGCCGCCAAGAATCGGCCCGAACTCCACGTCTCCATTGACGATTCGATCGAGTTCCGCCTCCACGAAAGACGCCACGGCCTGCCGTCCGACGACAGTCTGGGTCAGCAGAATGGAACCGGCGGCCAGCGTCAGCGAGACGATGCCGACGACGGCGAGCAGGATTCGGGCACCGGCACCCAACGTGCGACGCACGGAACCGTGGTCGGGAGGAGCCTCCGAGCCGAACCCCTCCGGCAGGATCATCTCAGAATGCCTCGCCGATCGACACCTGGAGCTGCAGACGGCGGGCGATCTCGAGCAGCACCCCGGGGTCGTCGTCGGTGAACGGGTCAAACCGGATCGTCCGGTTCAGCTCCTGGATGTCCCCTCCTTCGAGGACGGCCACGACAGGCCGGTCCGCCGGTCCGGACGGATCGTACCCCAGGTCCAGGCGCAAGGGACCGATCGGGCTTCGGAACCGGACGCCGACGCCGGGCGTGGCCACGACCTTCGTGCGGATTCCGAGGCTTTGCCATACCTGGCCGACATCCACGAAGCTGACGAACGTCCAGCGGTCACCGATGGCGGTCCGCAGCTCGAGGCTTGCCTCGAGTACGGCGTTCCCTCCTGCCGGCCGCTGATCGAACGCCCGTGCGGAGAGTCCTTCCACGCACGCATTCAGATCCAGATCCGGACAATCGGCGTTTGCGTCGACGACGAGTACCGTCGGACCCAGCAGGTTTGCGCCGAATCCCCGCACGCTCTCCGCCCCACCGGCAAAGAAACGCTTCCGGGGATGGATGATCTCATCCGTTGTGCCCGCCTCGAATGTCTGTGAGGGTAGCGCGTCGATGGAACCGAATCGGATATGCCCGGCCAGCACCGTAGAGTTCGTCAACCGCTTGAATGCGGCGCCGCTGAGCGTTGCCCGCAGGTACCGATAGTCGGATCCGGTCACCAAGCCTGCGTGCTCGAGTCCGGTCGCCACATAGAATCCGCGACTCGGCGAAAACCGGTCGTCGGTCCGGTCCAGCGCCCACAGCAGGCCCAGGGGCGATAGCCAGCGCTGCTCGGACAGCACGCCGATGTCCTCGGGATCGCAGAAGCCGAAGTTCACGCAGAAGTAGATGTCCGCCGATTGCACGCCAAACGAAGTCAATTCCGGGCTCACCGATGCCGTGAGCGACATGCTCGGTGAGAACCGGTGGGTAAACGCCAGTTCGCCGCCGGCGCTGGTTCGTACGAACAGGTCTGGGACGGTTTCCTTCTCTGCATAAACCGTCGTGCGCAGCGAATTCTTCCCGCCGCGAAACACGGGCTGTTCGAACGCCGCTTCGGCGCGGAAATTCAGCTCCTGAAAAATTCCGTCCGGACTGACGTCCGTGCAGGGAAAGCTGCCCTCAAGTTGTCCGGCAAACAGGTTCGACAGCCTCGTCGTCAGGCGGAGAACGCGTCCCTGGCCCAGGAAATTGCGATTCGTAAGACGGGCCTGCAGCTGTCCGCACTCGTCCGTTTCCATGCCGAAGCCGATCCCCACGGTTCGCTTGGGTGCGGCCGCCACCTGGATTCGCAGATCGATGAGCGTATCGGTGTCGGAGCGTCGCTCAGACGTTACAGTCGCGAAGCGGATCGCTTCGAGATTATAGAGGCGACGCTGGCTTTGAATGATCTCGCCGTCCCGGAAGATGTCGCCCGACTCGAACGATAGCAGCGACCGAATGATCTCATCTCCGACATCACCCGCACCCTCGATGCGGATCTCGCCGATTCTCACGCGGGGGCCGGTGTCGATGCGCAGCGTCACCTCTGCCGCGCGGGACCCGCGTGGCACGAAGTAATCCCGCAGGACGGTGGCGTTGACATAACCGAGTGCTCGGAGCGCCTCCGTCAGCCGGCCTTCGCCACGCGCCAGATTGGAGAGATCGAGAGGATCTCCGGCCCCGATCGCGAGGAGTTCGGCCTGACGCTTTTCATCCAGGATTCCTTCGGCACCGAGGACCGTGAACTCCCGAATCAGTGTGGGATCCCCCTCGGCTACCACGAACGAGATTCGAGCCTTTCCGTTCTCTCGGGTCACGACGGTGTCAACCGTCGCCTCGCGGTATCCGCGCTGGCGATAGAACAGCTGCAACCGCAACAGATCGAGCGGAAGCTCCGGCTCGCTCAGGTACTTCCGGCTGTGCGCGAAACCCCAGTCAGTCAGCGGACAGATCGGAAGTGGAAACACGAACGCGAACGTCCGGCAGCTCGTAACCTGGGTGAGAATGGCCTTGGCCAGTTCCGCATCCGAAAACCTCTCGACCCCCTGAAAGGCGATCTCGACGACTTCCGGCTCGCCCAGATCCTGGGCGGGGCCGGGAGTCGCAGCCCACGCTGCGTGTGCGATCCCGGCGAGGAAGAACACCCGCGTCGGACGGGCGCCCAGGCCGAACGCCGAACCCCGTCTTCGCCTCACGCCGCGGTCGCTCCGTCGGGTCGAATCGCTTCGCACCGCCGCATCATCCAGAAGCCTATGCCAACGAGAAACAGGCTGAGGACCTGTGCCAGGGTGAGGACTCCAAAGAACCGATCGTCTTTGGCCCGGAAGAACTCGACGGCGAACCGCTCCAGTCCCGCGAGGGCTACCCACAGGGAAAACAGCCAGCCGATCGGCTTTCCCCGGCCCCTCAGTCGCCACAGCGCGACGAAGATCAGCAGCGACAGACCGACTTCGTAGAGCTGCGTCGGATGCACGGCCAGTACGGTCGTGTCAGCAACGGACTCCGGAATCGACACTCCGAACGCCTGCCGCAGATTGCCTGCCGTGCTCGGCGGAGATCCGTTCGGAAACGCGATTCCCACCCAACTGTCCGTGGGACGGCCATAGTCGTCGCCGACGAGAAAGCAGCCGACTCTCCCGATCGCGTAGGCCAGGGCCACACCGGGCGCGATCGTGTCGGCGATGATCCGCTTCGATTCTCCGCGCCGGTGGACCTGGTAGACCATGAGGGCCGTGGCTCCGAGCAGGCCGCCGTACCACACGAGACCGGCGCGCGAGAACAGCATCCCGAACGGATCCCGGGCGGTAAGGTCCCAATTGAGCACCACGTAGTAGAGCTTCGCGCCGACGATTCCGCCGATCAGAGCCCCCAGCAACAGGTCGCCCGCGAACTCCGGGTCTCTCCCAACACGCGTCAGCTCATGACGAACCACCTGATACGCCGCCAGAAACGCGAGCGCCATCATCACGCCGAACGACGTGATCGTCAGCGAACCGATGAACGGGATGTTGAGCGTGATCAGTTCCGGATACATGTGGTCCCCTGAAGGATGTTCGGCACGAGTCCGGGAAACGGATAGGCCGGATCGGCATTCAGACTCAGATCGGCGCGCTTGCCCGCCAGCAGGCGGTGTCTGGCGACACAGGCCACCATGGCCGCATTGTCCGTCGCCAGCCGCGGCGGCGGGGCGTGCACGTCCGCCAGGCCGGCCATCTCAGACGCGAGACGCTCCCTGAGGCGACCGTTCCTCGACACGCCGCCCCCCAATACCACGCGTGTGCACCCCGTGTATTCGACGGCCCGCCGGGTCTTGGCGACGAGCACGTCCAGGACGGCCTCCTGGAACTCGGCGGCGAGGTCCGGCCGAGCCTGCTCGAGCCGGGCGGATCCGCCAGCCGTCGTGAGATCGGCCGCGAGCAGCGCGGCTGCCGTCTTCAGCCCGCTGAACGAGAAGTCGAAATAGGCCGGGTCGCCGGGGTGATCCGTCGAGGCAAGCATCGGGCGAGGCAACCGGAAGTGGCCGGGATGGCCTTCCCGGGCGGCGCGCTCGATCTCCGGTCCACCGGGAAAGCCGAACCCGAACGTCCGCGCCACCTTGTCGAAAGCTTCGCCGACCGCGTCGTCGCGCGTCTCGCCGAGCAGTCGGTAGTTCTCCCACCCAATCGCATGGATCAGCATCGTGTGACCGCCGGACACGAGCAGGGCTACAAATGGAGGTTCCACCTCAGGCGCGCCGACCGAGTGGGCATACAGGTGCGCCTCCATGTGGTGGACGCCGACCAGGGGTCGGCCGAGGGCGTAGGCGAATCCCTTCGCCCAGTTCAGGCCAACGAGGAGTGCGCCGATCAAGCCCGGTCCGGCCGTGACGCCCACGCCGTCAATCTCCCCTGCCCGCACACCGGCCTCGGCGAGCGTCGCGGTGACTACGTCGTCGATCTGCCGAAGGTGTGCCCGGGCTGCGATTTCCGGCACGATGCCGCCGAAGCGCTCGTGCGCATCCTGGGAGAGAATGACATGACCTGCCAGACGGGAGCCGACCAGCACGGCCGCCGACGTTTCATCGCACGAGGTTTCGACGCCGAGTACAGGTCCGTCGGTAAACTGGCCTGTCTGTGTCATGTACGAGGACGCAGTGTGACGTTCGGCGGGTCCACCTCCGCCGCCACGGGTCCGCCAGCCTGGAGCGTGACCGACAGAGGTCGTTGCTCCGCTTGCTCGGGCGCCGTCGGCACATCGATCACGAGTTCGGACGTCGCATCGAGTGTCGCTTCGACGATCGACGCGGCACCCCGAACGACGATCGCCACGGTGTCAGGATCGGCGATCGTCACGGAGGCTGCTGCGCCACGCAACCGGACGGGTACCCGACGCCGTCGGACGATGAGCGAGTCGAGATTCACGGTCAGGACCACCGAGGCGGGCGACACGTCCACGCCCTGAACATTCGGCGGCACGAGCAGCCCGACATCCCGCATCACCGTGGTGGACAGTGCCTCGAGCTCGACGGGCCGCGTCGTGATGCGTTTCAGGTCGGCGATCCACGATTCAGGCCCGCGGACCGTCACGCTGTCCGGGTCCACGAGCACCGGCGAGAGTACGGTGAACCCGGCGGCCGGCATTGCATCCACGTCCGGTATCACGGCGACACGGGCTGCAATGCGCCGCTCGAATCTCAGGTCCAGGGCTGAGGGTGTGATGAAACTCGGAACGACTCCGAGGTCGCGGTTGTAGGCTACCTGGCTGAGTGGGAGCGGTATCCTCATGTCGGGCCCGAGCACGGAGTCGATCACCACGGTAACGACGGGCTCCTCCATCAGCAGCCCCAGCAATTCCCGATTGCGCCCCTGGAACGTCGTGCTCACTTCGGACGGACCTTCGACGAGAACCCATGTGGAATCCGCAACCTCGTACGCGACGCGCGTCGAAACGGGCTGGGCCTGCCGCTCGTCGGCGGTCACGCTGATCCACAGGAGCGCAACGATAACCAGGGCCGACAGCTTGAATCCGAGGTTGTCCAGCAGTAGACGGCGCCAATTCACAGGAGTTCCCGTGGCCCTTCTCGCTGCTCGTCGGCGGCGTTCATCCCGCTTGACTCCGCAGCGACCCGAAGCTCGACGGCATCTCCTGCGCGCAGGTTGTAGCCGGCCGGCGGGTACTGGCCCACGATCCGGCCGGGTGCCTCGGGCGCGTCGTCGTCGAACGATATTGAACCGAGCTCCAGGCCGGCTTCCGCCAGGGCCTGCACCGCATCGTCAATGTGCAGCCCCAGCATGTCGGGAACGACGACGATCGGAGCTCCCTCACTGACGACGAGGACGACCGCCTCCGGCACCTGGAGTTCCGTTCCGGCGGCGGGACGGGTTTCCACGGCACGTCCGGAAGCCATCGGATCTTCACGCCGTTCGATCACGACCTCGTACCCCAGGCGCTGCAGGATGATGTCGGCTTGACGCTCGGACAGCCCGGCCACGTTCGGCAGAGTATGTACTTCGGGGCCCCGGCTCAGCGTGACATGGACAGGCGCACCGGGCCTCGCGAACTGACCTGCCATCGGACTTTGGGCCAGGACGGCACCCTCCGGCACGGCACGGTGGGCCAGCCCACCCCGCACCGTAAACTCGAGACCCGTGTCCTCGATCCGCCCCCGTGCCTCCGCTTCGGGCAATCCCACCACGTCCGGCACACGCCGCACGGCTCCGTCGCCTGCATTCGCCGACGACGGGGACATCACCAGAGACGCGACGCCGTAGCCGACAATCAGGCTGCCGACGACCACCCCGACGCTCAACTGGAACCGGCGCTTCGCCGGGTCGCTGATCCTGGGTTCCGCGCCGGACTCTGCCGATCCCCGACCACCCAGCCCCCGTCGCCTTCTGTAGGTCATCCGTTCCGTCTCTTTCTCAATCGCGATGCGAACGCTCCATCCGACTCGTGCTCCCACGGCGCCACGAACAGGTCCGTTCCGCGCGCCTGACCCTCCTTGTCCCGCTCGAATTCCGGGTGGCGAGCGACGAACCACTCGACCTGCTGCTCGTTCTCCTCGGGCTCCAGTGAACAAGTCGCGTAGACCAGCACACCTCCAGGTTCAACCAGGGCGGCGGCGGCCTCGATCATCTCCCTCTGCCTGGCGACCAGCGCCTCGATCCTGCCGGCGGTGATGCGCCAGCGTGCGTCGGGTCTCCGGCGCAGAACTCCCGTTCCCGAGCACGGCACGTCCAGCAGTACGGTCCTTGCCGAGCGGATGGCAGGAAACCGGGCATCCATGACCAGCAACGCCGGCTCCGCCCCCGTGTCCTGAGCAGCCTGTCTCACCTGAAGCAGCCGCTCCAAAGAAATGTCGGCGGCGATCAGCGGCCGGGCGGACGATGCGTGCCACAGACCCATCGTCTTTCCTCCCGGGGCGGCACAGGCATCGAGTACCGGACCGTCAAGGTTGTCGCTCACATAGTCTACCACGCAGGAAGCTGCGGGATCCTGTGCGATGGCGTGCGCCCGGCGCATCGCCTCCGCCGGCGCGCCCCCGGTCAGGCGCGCCATGTGCGGCAACCCTGCTAGCCTCTCGAGCCCGACCGCGGCGAATCGCTCCCAGTCCTCCGGAGAGACCGTGTCATTCAGCAACCGCAATGTCACCGGCGGTGGACGATTGTCATTCTCTATGAGCCGTCGAACCGCGGCAAGCGGCCACCGATCCAACCAGCGCCGGACGAGCCACTCCGGATGCGACCCCCACGTAGCCAGGTATCGGACGGGGTCTTCGTCGAGATCCCCGAACACGCCCGAGTCAGGCTCCCCGCGTACGGCACGCCTCAACACGGCATTGAGGAATCCGCGCGCGCTCCTCGACACCTGGCCCCGCACCGCATCCATCGTTTCGTTGACGGCCGCGTGCGCGGGGATTCGCGTTTCACGAACCTGGTACAGACCCAGGCGAAGTGCGTCCAGCACGGCGGCGTCCAGCTGGTCCAGCGGGCGCGTCGAAAGCGTACTCAACTCGGCGTCCAGCCGTGCTCTCAGGCGGATCGTCCCGTAGGCAAGCTCTTGTGCGAGCCGCCGGTCGCGCGGAGACAACGTCTCGAACCTGCGGGCCGCCGCCCTGTCGGCGTAGGCACCGGCAGACACATCGCGGAGAACGCCGAACGCCGCGGTTCGTGGCGCGACGTCACGGCCGGCCATCAACCGGCGCCGGCGTCGATCACGCGGGCAGACCCTCGTCCGGACTCGACGGAACCGCCCATTCGCGCCGGGGCATCCGACCGGCCAGCCAGGCCTCCCGGCCGGCCTGCACGGCCAGTCGCATGGCCCGCGCCATGCGGACCGGATCGTCAGCCGCCGCCAGGGCAGTGTTCATCAGGATCCCGTCCACTCCCTGTTCCATGGTCAGACAGGCATCCGAGGCGGTACCCACGCCCGCGTCTACGATCATCGGAACGTCCAGTCGACTCTTGAGAATCCGGATGTTCACTGGATTCAGCAGGCCCAGTCCGCTGCCGATCGGCGAGGCCAGGGGCATGACGGCGGCCGCGCCGGCGTCCTCGAGCTTGAGTGCGGTGATCAAGTCATCACTCGTATACGGCAGAACCGTGAACCCCTCGGCCACGAGTGTCCGTGTCGCCTCCAGAAGCTCCTCGACATCAGGCAGGAGCGTATCGCGGTCGCCGATCACTTCCAGCTTCACCCAATCGGAGAGCCCTGCTGCCCGCCCCAATCTTGCGTAGCGCACGGCTTCCTCCGCCGAGTAGCAGCCTGCCGTGTTCGGGAGGATGAAGAACTCATCGGGGCTGAGGTGCGCCAGCAGGCTGTCTTGGTTGGTCGAATCGAGATCCACGCGTCGCACGGCAACGGTCACCATCTCGGCACCCGACTCCCGGATGGCGGCGACCGTCTGTTCGTGGCTCGCATACTTGCCGGTACCGACGATCAGGCGCGAGCTGAACGCGCGATCTGCGATGACAAGCTCGCCGGAGGCCTTGGGCGCGCGCATCAACCACCCCCCACGAAGTGCACGATCTCGAGCCGATCGCCTGGCTGAAGAATCACGTCGGCGCGCTCCGTGTGCCGGACGATCTGCCGGTTCAACTCGACCACCACGAGTCGGCCGTCGAGCTCGAGGTCGGTAATCAGGCCCGCGACCGACAGGGCGGTGTCCACTTCCCGCGGTTTGCCGTTCACCTCTATCTGCATGGTGCTCCTCTTGAACCCTGTGGAAGTCCTGCTCCCGTCAGCGCGTAAGCGTCGCGCAGATTTCCTCGGCGGCTGCCGCCGGCTCCGCAGCATCCCAGATGGCACGAATCACGGCAACCCCGTGCGCCCCGGCCGCACGAACGCCGGCGGCCGTCTGTCGATCGATCCCGCCGATCGCGATGATCGGGAGTCCCGCATCGGACACCGCGCTGATCAGGGCGTGACCGCCCGGGACGACTCCCAGATGCGTAGGGGTGCTGAACACGGTACCCACCACCAGGTAGTCGGCCCCCTCTCTGCGGCGGGAGTCCGCCGTCCGCAGGTCATGGACCGAGGCACCGATCGTGAGCGCGTCCCCAACGATGGATCGCACGGCCGCGATCGGCAGTGCATCGGCGCCCAGCTGAACGGCGTCGGCGCCCGACGCCAGGGCCACGTCCACCCTGCCATTGATCACCAGCCAACCTTCCGTCTCTGCGGCACCCTGTTCAAGCAGCTCGGCGAGTTCGAGCATTCGACGGATCGGAGTGTCCCGCAGCCGCAAGTGAATTGCCAGGTCGGCGCCGCACCGATCCTGCATCTCCGTGCAGTGTTCCAGGAACGCCAGTTGTCTCGCCACCGCGTCGGTGGCCACGGCGTGCAGACGCGGAAGACTCACACGAACCGGTCGCCCGCTGCCACCGCCCGCCCGGATATCCACGCTCTCGACGTCATGCGCGGCCGGCCTTCCGGTCGCACTTCTGCTATGTCCAACGTGCCCCGACCTGTGGCCACGGCCAATCCGGAGCGAGGATCAGCTCGCACCACGGTCCCGGGTTCGGCGTGTGTCGGTTCGTCCCCCGGCGTCGGCCCAAACAGTTGTACGGGTGATCCATTGAGCGTGGTCCAGGCGGCGGGCGACGGGTCGCAGCCACGGATCCAACGACCCAGCTGCTTGGCATCGAGGGACCAGTCCAGACGCGCGGTTTCGCGGGACAGCTTGGGCGCATACGTGGCCCGGTCGTGATCCTGATCTTTTTCCGGCAGGGAGCCGGCTTCCATCTGCGCCAGCGCCTCGACCAGCGCCGTGGCGCCGACCTCCGCCAGTCGCTCGGCCAGCTCGCCCGCCGTGATGTCGTCAGGAAATCGGGTCTCCACTGTGTACAGAATCGGGCCGGAATCCAGCTCCGGGACGATTCGCATTATCGTGACACCTGTGTTCGGATGGCCTCGGATGATCGCCCAGTGCACGGGGCCAGCTCCCCGAAGCTTGGGCAGCAACGAGGCGTGGACGTTTACGGATCCACGTTCCGGTACGTTGAGGACGTCCTCCGACAGGATCCGTCCATAGGCCACTACGACAGATATCTCTGCGCCCAGCAGACGGAGTGATGCGACGAACCGGGGATCGTTCGGATCTTCCGGTTGCAGGACCGGGATGCCTTCTTCGTTCGCCTCCCGTTTGACGGGACTCGGGCGCACCGCACGTCCTCGTCCGGCCGGCCGGTCCGGCTGCGTGACAACCGCCACGACGATGTGTCCCTCCTCCTGCAGCGCCCGCAGGGAAGGCACGGCGAACTCGGGCGTACCCCAGAACAGGACCTTCACGCGGAATTCGCTCCGTGCTCACTCTTCGCCCACTTTGCGAGCAGCATCTTGCGCTTCAGCGGACTGACCCGGTCGAAGAACAGGATTCCGTCGAGATGGTCGGATTCGTGCTGCACGCACCGGCTGAGCAGGCCGTCCGCCTCCAGGCGAAGTGCCCTTCCTTCCTCATCGAGACCCTCCACCACGACCCTGGCCGCCCGTTCCACGACCTCGGTCAGATCGGGGATGCTCAGGCAGCCTTCAGACTCGCGCACCGTGCCCTCGGATTCGGTGATACGGGGATTGATGAGCACACCCGCTGCATGCTCATCCTCGCGTACGTCGTAGACGAATACGCGTCGCCGCACACCGATCTGGGGAGCCGCGAGGCCTATACCGTCGGCTTCGTACATCGTGTCCTTCAGGTCCTGGATCAACCGCCGGATCTCGTCGTCGATCTGTTCGACGGCCGGGCAGCGTTCCCGAAGGATCGGATCGCCCAGCAGACGAATCTGCCGGTTTGCCACGCTCAACTCCCTCCGGACAGCCGGCGGCCGATCTTGGCTCGATCGATCTCCAGTCGCGTATCGCCGGCCGTCTTGATCGTAATTCGATCATCGGTGAGATGCACGATCTGGCCCACCACACCTCCCAGCGTGACTACTTCGTCGCCCTTTGCGAGGTTCGCGACCATCTGCTCATGTGCCTGTTGCTGCTTCCGCTGCGGGCGGATCAGCAGGAAGTAGAATATCGCGAACAGCCCGCCGAACAACACCACGGTGCTGAGCGGATTCGGGCCCGCAGGCGCGCTCTGGACCAGCAGCGCAGACGTCATCATAGGTTGCCTCGATAGGTCTCGGGTTCGTCGCGGAATCGGAAGCACCATGGGCACCGCCGTCACATTTGCCCTGCGTAAGCTAAGGCCCGGCGCGGTATCTCTCCAGCCAGTCGGATGCCCAGCCGTGAAATGCGCCAGCCCGTATCGCGGTCCGTGCCTGGTCGACCAGATTCAGCAGGAAGGTGACGTTGTGCACCGACAGAAGCCGCTGTCCCAGAAGTTCGCCGCAGGAAAACAGGTGTCGCAGGTAGGCGCGAGAGTAATTCCGGCAGCATTCGCAGGTACAGGTCGCGTCGAGAGGCTCGAAATCCATCCGATAACCGGACTTCTTGACGTTTACCTGCCCGCGGGGCGTGAAAGCCGTGCCGTTGCGCCCGTTCCTCGTCGGCGCGACACAGTCGAACATGTCGGCTCCACGCCCGATAGACTCGACCAGGTCGTCGGGATATCCGACACCCATGAGATACCGCGGCCTGTCCGCAGGAAGAACCGGATCGAGGATCTCCAGCATCCTATACGTCACATCCTTCGGCTCGCCGACCGACAGCCCTCCGATCGCCACGCCGGGCCAGTCAGCGACGTCCAGTGTCTTCCGGGCGGATTCGAGTCTCAAATCCTCATAGGAAGCACCCTGCACGATCGGGAACAGCAGGCCAGCCCGGCAATGCGGGTCACGGTTCAGTTCCGTTCTCCGATCGTGGCACCGGCCGAGCCACCGCAGCGTCCGGTCGACGGCCTGTTGGGCCGTAACCCGGTCAGCGTTGCCCGGCGGACATACGTCGAGCGCCATCATGACGTCGGAACCGATGACCGCCTGAACGTCGACAGCCTTCTCGGGGGTCAGCAGATGCTCACTGCCGTCGATGTGGCTCCGAAACGTCGCCCCATGCTCTTCGATGCGGTTGAGATTGGACAGCGAGAATACCTGGAATCCGCCCGAGTCGGTCAGGATCGGACCGTCCCAGTGCATGAACGGCCCCAGGCCGCCGGCCGCATCGATGACGTCGGTGCCCGGCCGCAGGTAGAGGTGGTACGTGTTGCCCAGGATGATCGTGGCTCCTGCCGTCCGCAGATCCTCCGGGGTGAGGTACTTCACCGTGCCAACCGTGCCGACGGGCATGAAGGACGGCGTCGGAACGTCACCGTGGCGAAGTCGAAGTGTTCCGGCGCGGGCCCGCCCGCACTCCGCCTCCAGCACGAAATCTCCCGGACTCAAGGGACCACCATTGCGTCGCCGTACGAGTAGAAGCGGTAGCCCTTGTCGACTGCATGTGCGTAAGCCGCGAGAACGCGCTCGCGACCGGCAAACGCCGACACGAGCATCAGGAGACTGGATCGGGGCAGATGGAAGTTCGTGATCAGGGCGTCGACGGCGCGAAACTCGTAGGGCGGGTGGATGAACAGGTCCGTCCATCCTTCGCCGGGTACGAAACGACCGTCCGGGCTCACGGCGGACTCCAGCGTGCGCACGGTCGTCGTACCTACCGCGAAAATTCGTCCGCCGGCGGCGCGAACCTCGTTCAGCCTCTGCGCGGCCATGGAGTCTATGCGATACCACTCCGCATGCAGCTCGTGCTCCTCCGGACTCGGGGCGCTGACGGGTCGAAACGTACCAACCCCGACGTGGAGCGTGACGCGGACGAGAAACACCCCCTTGGCCTCGAACCGGTCCAACAGCTCCTGCGTGAAATGAAGACCGGCCGTTGGCGCGGCCACGCTGCCCCAATCCGTAGCGAAGACGGTCTGGTATCGCTCGCGATCCGTCGCGTCATCCTCGCGATCGATATACGGAGGCAACGGTACGTGCCCGTGCCTCGCGATCAAGGCCCGCGGTTCGTCGTCACCTTCCAGGCGGACGAGCCGCCCCCCGCCAGCCACAGAATCCTCGATCCGCACGCGGAAACCAGGAGCGATCTCCACCACCCGGCCGGGCTTGAGTTTTCCGCCGGGACGCACGAGCGCTTCGAATACCGTGCCCGATGCGTCGAGGTCTTCGCGCGGACGCACGAGAAGCACTTCTGCCGGTGCCCCCGTCGGCTTCCGGCCGACGAGACGGGCCGGAAAGACACGGGTCTGATTGAGCACCAGGGCATCCCCTGGCGACACGTAGTCCAACAGATCCGAAAACAGCCGATCGGTGGGCCCGGTGTCCGGATCCAGAACCAGCAGCCGGCTTCGATCCCGGATGGCGGCGGGGCGGGAGGCGATCAGCTCCGCCGGCAGGTCGTATTCGTAGTCAGCCGTCCGCGAACCCGCTCCAGGCATGGGAACGCTCCGCGTATCACTCACCCTCACCAAACAGTGTCGGCTGCGGCTGGTCGTTCGGCCGGGTATAGCCGAAACGCTCGTACGCCCGGGTGGTGGCCATCCGGCCCCGTGCAGTGCGATGCAGGTAACCGTTCTGGATCAGGTAGGGTTCGTACACCTCCTCCAGCGTCGAGGCGTCTTCTCCGACGGCGACGGCCAGCGAAGCCAGGCCCACGGGTCCTCCCTCGAAATTTTCGATGAGTGCCTTGAGTATGCGTGCGTCCATCTCGTCGAGCCCGTATTCGTCCACGTTCAGCATCTCAAGTGCCGCCCGCGCGACGTCTCCATCGACTGTTCCCGAGGCCTTTACTTCCGCAAAGTCACGTACGCGCCGCAGCAATCGATTCGCGATGCGGGGAGTGCCACGCGCACGCCGCGCAATCTCATCGGCCCCCGATTCAGTGACCGGTACGCCCAGGATTCCGGCCGATCGCGTCACGATACGCTCCAGGTCCCGCGGCGGGTAATAGCCCAGGCGTTCGACCACGCCGAAGCGTGCCCGCATCGGCGCGGTGAGAAGCCCGAACCGGGTCGTCGCCCCGATCAGTGTGAATCGCTCGATCTTCATCGAAACGGTTTGTGCCCTCGCGCCTTCGGACAGTCGGATCTCGATTCGGTAATCCTCCATCGCCGGGTACAGATACTCTTCGATTACCGGTCTCAGACGATGAATCTCATCGATGAACAGGATGTCCCGGGCCTCGAGGTTGGTCAGCAGTGCCGCCAGATCGCCGGCTTTTTCGAGAACGGGACCGGACGTGATCTTGATGTTCACGCCCAGTTCCTGCGCCATGAGATAGGCCAGGGTGGTCTTCCCGAGACCCGGCGGACCGAAGAACAGCGTGTGGTCCAGCGCCTCCTGGCGTTTGACGGCGGCCTCTACGTAGATGCCCAGCGATTCCTTGACCTTGGCCTGACCGACGAAGTCCGTGAGGTTCGACGGACGGAGTGTCTGGTCGAGCGACCGTTCGCCCTCCAGGACTTCCGGCGTGGTGACTTCGATACGGTCGGACATCTGTCTCCCGGGAAAGGTGCTGCGAACCTCTACAGGTGCCGCAGAGCGACTCGTACCAACTCTTCGGTATCGGCGGTCTCGTCGGCAAGGTCCCGCCGGGCCCTTGCGAGAGCGTCCTGGCTCTCGATCGCCGAGTAGCCAAGCGCTCGCAACGCGGCCAGCGCGCCCGGCGCGGGCCCGGGATCCGCGGTTCCCCTGTCACCGGAACCGAGATCGTCCAGCTTGTCGGCGAGCTCCAGTGCGATGCGTTCCGCGGTCTTTCGGCCAATGCCGCTGACCAACTGGAGCGCTGCGTGATCCCGGCTGCGAATCGCTGAGATGATCCGGGAAGCCGGCATCGTCCCCAGAATTGCCAGTGCCAGCCGCGGCCCGACTCCCGAGGCGCTCTGGAGTCGCAGGAATAACTCGCGATCGGCGCCACTGGCAAAACCGAACAACTCCAGGGAGTCCTCCCTGGCGACCAGGGCCGTATGCAGCTCGACATCGCTCCCGGGCTCTCCCAGGTCACCGAGCACGGCCGAGGGAATCAGCAATTCATACGTGACTCCCGACGCGGTCGTCAGTTCGACCCGGTCGGCGCGGACCGACGCCAGCGTGCCCCGCACCCTGCTGATCACGATCTCGCTCGCATCGTCGCCAGCGGGCCGGTTCCGGTCAGCAGGTGGCACAGGGCCACGGCGCAGGCGTCCGCCGCGTCCGCTGGTGACGGTGGTGTGACCAATCCGAGAAGCTTCTGGACCATATAACCCACCTGGTCCTTTTTCGCCCGGCCCGTGCCGACAATCGACTTCTTGATCTCCGCGGGGGCGTACTCGAGCACCGGCAGTCCGCGGGCGGCGCCCGCCAGGAGGGCCACGCCCCTGGCGTGCGCGAGGACCACTGCCGTCCGTGCATTTTCCCGGTAGAACACGCCCTCGATCGCCAGACAATCCGGTTCGTGCCGATCGATGACCGACAGAACGCCTTCGTGAATCAGGAGAAGCCGCTCGGCGAACGAGTCTCCGGGCCGGGGTCGCACCACGCCGCATTCCACGAGAAGAAACTCTCCCCGCTCACCATCCACCACACCGTAGCCGGTCGCCGACGATCCGGGATCGATCCCGAGGACCCGCACTAGGAGAAGGTCACTCGGCGCCGAGCGCCTCTAGAACCGACTCGTCCAGTTCGAAATTCGCGTAGACCTTCATCACGTCGTCGTGATCCTCTAGATCCGCCACCAGGCGCAGCAGGCGCTCAGCTGCCCTCCCCTCGACCAGCATCGTGCTGGTGGGGAACATCGCCAGCTCCGCCCCGGCAATCTCGATATCATCTTCGCCGAGCGCCTCCTGGACCTTGTGAAAGTCCTGTACCGTCGTCAGTACGACGTGCATGCCATCGTCGGTGAGAAAGTCCTCGGCTCCCGCAGACAGGGCGCATTCAAGGACCGATTCCTCGTCGAAGCGCACGGCATCGACGAAAATCTGGCCCTTCCGGTCGAACATCCATGCGACGGACCCGCTGGTGCCGAGGTTGCCGCCGGCCTTCTCGATCAAGTGGCGTACCTCCGCCACCGTGCGATTCGTGTTGTCCGTGACGCATTCCAGGTACAGGGCGGCACCGCCGGGGCCGTAGCCTTCGTACACCACGTCCTCGAACGACTGCCCCGGGAGGGCCCCGGTTCCGCGCTGAATCGCACGGTCGATGTTGGCGGACGGCATGTTCTCGGCCTTCGCCGCGGCAACAGCCGTCCGCAGACGGGGGTTGAACGTAGGATCGCCTCCCGCTTCCCGGGCGGCGACGGTGATTTCGCGCCCGAGCTTGCTGAAGATTCGTCCTTTGGTCTTGTCATCCGCGGCCTTCTGCCGCTTGATTTTCGACCACTTACTGTGACCTGCCAAGGTTGATCTCCCGTCAGCGGGCGCCCTCGGCCTTCCGCGCCTGAGCGTCCGCCACGACTTTCTGCGTAATATCGGCCGGCACCTGTTCGTAGCCGGCGAACTCACGCGTATGCACGCCCTTGCCGTGCGTCAGAGAACGCAGCGATGTCGAGTACTTGTAAAGCTCGGCAAGCGGCACCTGCGCCTTCACTTCCTGCCAATGGCCGTCGGCGTCCATACCGAGGACGCGGCCCCGGCGCTGGCTCAAATCGGCCATGACTTCGCCCATATACTCCTCGGGCGTTCGGACGCTCACCGTAACGATCGGCTCCAACAGAACCGGGTTGGCCAGTTTGGCAACTTTCTGGAAGGCCATGGATCCCGCCACCTTGAACGCCTGCTCCGAACTGTCCACAGAATGATACGAACCATCGTAGCATTCGGCGGAAAATCCGACGACGGGATAGCCTGCGAGAACGCCGCGGCTCGCCGCTTCCTGGATACCCTTGCTTACGGCCGGCACGTACTTGCCCGGAATCGAGCCGCCGACAATCGAGTTGATGAATTCGTAGTCAGAATCGCCGTTCCGTTGGGGCTTCAGCCGAATCCAACAATCGCCGAACTGCCCCCGACCTCCGCTCTGTTTCTTGTATTTCCCCTGGCCATCAGCCGGTCTCGTAATCGTCTCCCGATACGGGATCCGCGGCCGCTCCGTCTCTACCTTTACGCCGTACTTCCGCTCCAGGCGCTCCAGGGAGACGTTGAGGTGCAGCTCGCCGAGGCCGCGCGCGATCGTCTGTTGAAGCTCGGCATCGTACGCCGCGATGAATGTCGGATCCTCCTCATGCACGCGGCTGAGGCCGTTGCCAAGCTTGTCCTCGTCACCGCGGGAGGCGACGTGCAGGGCGATGGCGATATCCGGACTCGGGAAGTTGATCCGTTCGAGTCGGATTGCTCTCCCGGCAGTGCACAGGCAGTCGCCCGTGTGCGTATCCTTCAGCTTCGTGACCACGCCGATATCGCCGGCGTGGAGTCGATCCACTTCCTGCCGGTCGTCCGCGTCGGGGCTGCTGATGTGCGAAAAACGCTCGCTGCCGCCCCGCGTGACGTTGGCGACCGTGTCCCCGCCCGTCAGACAGCCCGTAAACACGCGGAAGTAGGTCAGCTCGCCAACTCTGGGCTCCCGCGTGGTCTTGAACACGATCGCGGTCATCGGCGCCCCGTCGTCTGCTGCCAATTCCACGGGCTCGCCATTCTCGTCCGCGACCACGGGACCGCTGGCCGCAGGGGACGGCATGAGCTCGACCAGCTTGTTCATTACGGCGCGCACGCCTCGCCCCGATTCGCCCGACCCGCAGAACACGGGATGCAGCTCGCCGCGCATCATGGCCGCCGACATCGCTTCCAGGACCCGGATTCGGTCGAGTTGCTCGCCTTCCAGGTACGCCTCGAGAAGCTCATCGTCGGTCGCGGCGATCGTCTCGATCAGCTGCTCACGCCAACGCTCCACGGTGTCGAGCATCTCCTCCGGAATCTCGGCCTCATCGTAATCGCCGCCCTGGCCGGGTTTGTAGATGTGGGCCTTGTTGGAGAACAGATTCACGATTCCGCGGAAGCTCGATCCCGCACCGATCGGCACCTCAACGGGAACGACCTCGGCGCTGAGCGTACTCTTGATTTCGTTGAACGCTCGCTCAAAAGAGGCGTTGTCCCGGTCTATCATGCTCACGAACACCATGCGGGGCAGGCCGCGCTCACCGGCCGCCTTCCAGACACGCTCCGTGCCGACCTCCACGCCATCGGTAGCACTGATGACCACCAGCGCGCCGTCGGCTACGCGGATGCCCGCTTGGACTTCACCGAAGAAGTCGAGGTAGCCGGGCGTGTCGATCAGATTGAGTTTGGTTCCCATCCACTCGGCCCGCGCGACAGCCACATTGATGGAGATGCCGTGGCTGGTCTCTTCTTCCGTGAAGTCGGTATGGGCGGTCCCGTTTTCGATGGAACCGCGGCGGTTGGTGGATCCGGCTATGTAGCAGATGGCGTCTGTGAGGGTCGTCTTACCACAGCCACCATGACCCAGCAGCGCAACATTTCTGATGTCCGATGTGCCGTATTCGGTAGCCATCCCGCCTCACCTCCTTTCGTCCGATGCGGATGTTCAGTGCAGGGTTGGAATGATAGGCAGCAGATAGGCCGATCGAAAGTTTTTCAGGCGGTCGGGCCCGGGCCCGACCGGTATCTTTGGCTCATTGTATCGAGGAACTCTCGTTCCGTCGCGCTCAACGCCTCCAACCCCTGCTCCCGGATCTTGTCGAGGATGCGATCGACTTCGTCGAGATCGTCACCGCTCCCCCTACCCGATGGCTTCCGTCGCCTGGTGATACCGATCGAGTGACTGACCGCCGACCCGTCAGCCGTGACGCCCGGCCGGCGAAACCTGCGCCAGCGGGCCGCGATCGAATTGCCGTATTTCAGATATACGAAAGCGGTGGCCAGTCCTCCGAGATGCGCCCAGTGGGCGACTCCGCCGCCGGAACGACCCGTCTGCATGGTCGCCCACAGGGCGCCGACGCCGAGGATGCCGACCATGTACTTGGCCTTGACCGGCAGAATCGCCCATACGTAGATCGGCGCGTCCGGCCAACGCCAGGCGAACGCCAGCATCACGCCGAACACTGCACCTGACGCGCCGATAACGGTGGGCGTGCCGATCAGCCGGATCAGCAGTAGGGACGCCAGGGCGGCACCGACACCGCACACCAGGTAGAACCGGAGGAAGCTCCGGCCGCCCATGGCGCGCTCGAGCGGAGGACCGAAGAAGAACACCGCGAGCATGTTGAACAACACGTGCATGAACCCGCCGTGAACGAACATGTACGTGATGGGCGACCACGGTCGGGTCAGCACGGTTGCGACCGAGAACCCGAACACATCCACCATGGTGCGCCCCGGGAGCAGGCCGAGTCCCATCAGCAGGTAGATTCCGAAGTTGGCAATGAGCAGGCGCTTGACCCACGGGGT
>JAOTWC010000099.1 GCA_029863105.1 Gemmatimonadota bacterium
GTACACGCTCGAGGATTGCTGGAAGCTCGTGGAGCACGCCGAGCAGCACGCGAAGCACTGCGTGATGATGGAAAATGTGAACTACGGTCGCATGGAAATGATGGTATTTCACATGGTGCGCAAAGGTCTGCTGGGTCAGATTCTGCACGCCGAGGGAGGCTACCTGCACGATCTCCGGGAGATCAAGTTCGCCGACGAAGGCGAGGGGCTGTGGCGCCGCGCCCACTCGATGCGCCGGAACGGCAACCTGTATCCGACGCACGGGCTGGGCCCGATCGCGAACTGCATGGACATCCATCGAGGAGACCGGTTCTCGACTCTCGTATCGATGAGCGGTCCGTCGCGGGGACTGCAGAACTATGCCGCCGACAACTATCCGGCCGATCATCCTAAGCGAAAAGAAACGTACGTGCTGGGCGATGTGAACGTGAGCCTTATCAAGACCGCCGCCGGCCGGACGATCTACGTGGGCCACGACACAAATCTCCCCCGGCCCTACAGCAGAATCCACCTCGTGCAGGGCACGAAGGGCATCTTTCAGGGCTATCCCGACCGTGTGTACGTCGAAGGTCGCAGCGATCCCCATCAGTGGGACGAGGCCTCCGCGTGGCTGGACGAATGGGAGCACCCGTTGTGGCGGGAGATCGAGGAACGCTCTCGCGGGGCCGGGCACGGTGGAATGGACTTCATGGAGACGTACCGCCTGATCAAGTGTCTGCGGGAGGGTAGCGCGACCGACATGAACGTGTACGATGCGGCTGCATTGTCGGCCGTTACTCCGCTGTCCGAATGGTCCGTGGCGAACGGCAGCCAGCCCATAGACTTTCCGGACTTCACACGGGGTCGGTGGCAAAGCTGGCCGCGGCTGGAACTGGTGACTGCGTAGGCTGCGCGCGCCGGTGGATCCTCAGCTGATCGCGGAGTTCCGGCGACGGTTCCGGGCTGCACCGTCTCACGTCGTGCGGGCGCCCGGACGCGTCAACCTCATCGGCGGGCACATCGACTATCACGGACTTCCCGTGTTGCCCGTTGCTCTCGACCGGGACGTCCGACTGCTGTTTCGGCCACGAACGGATGGTGTCGTGCGGGCGCAGACGTGTGCTGCGGGACTGGCGGGCGCGTCTTTCGAACTCGCGACCCGCATCCCGAGCGCGGAGCTCGGTGACTGGTCGAATTACGTCCGGGGCGCCGCCCAGTCGATGGTGCTGGAACGGGGCGTTGACCGCGGCCTCGATCTGCTGGTGAACTCGACGCTCCCGATGGCGGTGGGACTCAGCTCGTCATCGGCGCTGGCGGTCGCCGCGAGCCTCGCCCTCGCACGGGTGAACGACCTGGAACTCGATCGGGTCGAGTTCGCAGGGCAAATGGCCGTTGCGGAGCGCTACGTCGGCACCCAGGGCGGGGGCATGGACCAGGCAGTCTGTCTGTTGGCCCTCGCCGGCCATGCTGTGTACGTCGAATTCCTCCCGCTCACGGTGCGGCCGATCGCGCTGCCGTCCGATCTCCGTGTGGTTGTCGCCCACAGCCTGGAGCGGGTGGAGAAGTCGGGTGTCGCCCGGGCCGCGTACAACGATCGGCGCCGGAACGGGGAGCTGGCGCTCGCGTTGGTTGCATCCCACCTGGGACTCGCCCCGAACACCTCCTACGGAGAGCTGATCAATCAGGGCGACATTGCGCGGCAAGCGGCGGCACAGGTGCTTTCCGGTTCGGCAGCGGGATGTTTTCGTCACGTCGTCAGTGAGGCTCGTCGGGTGGCCGAGGCGGTCGCCGCCCTTGAGTCCGGCGACCTCGTGACGCTCGGCGGGTTGATGGACGCGTCCCACGAGAGCCTCCGGGAGAACCTCGAGGTGAGCACGCCAGCGCTCGATGAACTGGTCGCGGTCGCCAGGCGGGCCGGAGCGCTCGGCTGCCGGTTGACAGGGGCTGGCTTCGGCGGGTCGGCCGTCGCACTCGTTGCCGCCGACCGGGTGGATGACGTCTACGCCGCGCTTGCGAAGGAGTACTATCAACCCCGTGGCGTGGCCGATCCCGTATCAGCTGGAAGCCTGTTCACCTGTCGAGCTTCCGGGGCTGCGACCGTAGAGACGCTGGGGTAGATCTCGCCTGCTAGTCCATCAACTGGATTCGGGGCAGCAGCCGGAACATGCCTGTTGCGGCCGCGGTTGCCACGCCGAGCGCGATCGAACCCGCCACGGGCCGGCCGTACAGCAACATACCCGTTCCGAACAGCGCCCCGTATACCAGTACGCATCCGAGGAACCAGCCCAGAAGCGGGGCGCTGACGCTGTCCTTCGAGTCCCATTCGACGTCCCCGACGACGGCCCGCCACCCGGACCCGATCGGTCGGATCTTGGCGTGGAACGCCTCGAGTGTCTCCAGGTCCGCCGGCTGCGTAAGAAACGTCGTGGTCAGCCACCCGACCGTAGTGATCAGGACCCCTGCGACGAGCGTCAGCGACGGATCCCACGCCTCGAAGCCAAGCCTCGTGTGGACGAACTGGAAGTAGACGGCTACGGCGAAAGAGATCACCATGGCCGAGATTTCGCTCCAGGCGTTGATCCGCCACCAAAACCAGCGCAGCAGAAACACGAGTCCCGTGCCTGCGCCGATCTGCAGGAGGATCTGGAATGCCTGCAGCGCGTTCTCCAGCCAGAGCGCGACTATCGCCGACAGCACAACCAGAAAGATCGTGGAGATTCGCCCCACCCGGACGTACGCGCGCTCGCCCAGGTCCGGGGAGATGAACCGGCGGTAGAAGTCGTCCACGATGTATGACGAACCCCAGTTCAGGTGCGTACTGATCGTCGACATGTAGGCCGCCGCCAGAGAAGCCACCACCAGCCCCAGCAACCCGTGCGGGACGAACACGAGCATGGCCGGGTAAGCCAGATCGTGTCGAACAATCGACGGATCGAGGTGCGGAAACGCGGTGGCGATCGTGTCGAGAGACGGATAGACGATCAACGAAGCGAGGGCGACGAGGATCCACGGCCACGGACGGATGGCGTAGTGCGCCACGTTGAACCACAGGGTCGCCTGAAGTGCTTGTTTCTCATCCTTCGCCGCCAGCATTCGCTGTGCGGCATAGCCTCCACCGCCCGGTTCGGCACCAGGGTACCACGTGCTCCACCACTGTACCGCGATCGGGACGATGAACACGGCCAGCGTGGCGCTCCAGTTGCTGAAGTCGGGCAGAAAGGACATCCGGGACGAGACCTCCGGGTGAGCGATCAGGCCGGCGAGGCCTCCGACGTCCGGATGACCCAGGGCGAAGTACGCCGCCGCCACCGATCCGAGCAACGCGATCGCGAACAGCAGGAGATCGGTAACGACGACGCCCCACAGGCCCGAAGTGGCGGAGTACAGCGCGGTGACCGTTCCGGCGACAAGCACGACGGTGAACTTGTCCGCACCGAGCAGCACGCCACCGATCTTGATCGCGGCCAGTGTTACCGTGGCCATGATCATCACGTTGAAAAACACGCCGAGATAGAGCGCCCTGAAACCGCGAAGGAATGCGGCGGGCTTTCCGGAATACCGGAGTTCGTAGAATCCCATGTCCGTGAATACGCCGGAACGCCGCCACAGCTTCGCATAGAAGAACACCGTGCACATCCCGGTGATCAGGTAGGCCCACCACAGCCAGTTCTGGCTGACGCCCCCGTTCCGGACCAGATCCGTGACCAGGTTCGGCGTATCGGTGGAAAACGTGGTCGCCACCATCGACGTGCCGACCAGCCACCACGGAAGGGAGCGGCCGGCAAGGAAGAACTCATTCGTATCGGAGCCGGCCCGGCGAGTGAAGTACAGGCCGACCGCCACGGCGATCACGCCGTAGACGCCCAGCACCGTCCAGTCGAGTGACGTCAGCTGCATGGCGGTCTCAGTCGGGAGTTGTATCGAACGTCGCCCGGCCCGACCGAAGATCCGGCGGATAGAGCCCCGAGGCAACGAGCTGTGCGATTCGGGTCCGTATCCTGGGCAGATCCGACTGCGTCGTCAGACCGAACGGTCGCTCACCGGCCATGATTACGTCGACACCAATCGCCGCTTCCTGGAGAAGCGCATGAATCGTCGTCGGGACCGCGAATTCGTTCCGCGAGCCTGCCACCCGGTCCCGCAGGAACGCCGCGAACCGCACATCCAGGTGGTGGATAATGGACGGTCGAAATCCCCACAGGTTCATCGAAACCGGATCCCCGGCGCCGAGGCTCACCGCCGTGCCGTCCGGGCGGTGTCCCACGACCTGGCCGTCGATCCGCCGTACTTCCCGGAGTTCCTCGATGCCGGACAGCGAACCGTCACCCCCGAGCGTGCAGAGGGCGCGGCTGACGCCACCGGTCTCGGAGAGCGCATTCTGAACAGGGTACGTCACCAGGACGTGTCGGTCGCCGGGCGAACTCAGAGCCACGGCCAGCGATCGAATCGCGGCCGGACCGTACCAGTCGTCTCCGTTCGCCACAGCGAAGGGTCCCCTCAAAACAGCGCCGGCGCACCTGACGGCGTGCGCCGTTCCCTCCGGCGACGGCTGCACCACGATGGCCAGCGTCACCCCCAGTGCTTCGGCCACGGGACGGAGAGAGCGCTCGATGGACTCTGCCAGCTGATCGCCGGTGACGACGAGGATTCGACCGAAGCCTGCACGCGCGGCGTCGTGAGCCGAGTAGGCGCACAGGAGTTCGCCGCTCGGACCCACGGGCGCAATCTGCTTGGGTCCCCCAAACCGTGATCCCCGCCCGGCGGCGAGGATCACCAGGGGAAGGCGAGTCACCGCTGTCGGTCGCGGTCGTGAAACAGCCAATCCTCCGGTATCCGGCTGAACTCGACAGCCTGCGGTGGGCGCACGCGGAGCTCGAGTCCCACGCCGCCGCCCGCCTGAAAAAACATCAGAGAGAATGCGTGAACCCCCCGGCGCAAAGCTACCTGGCCGACCTTCGTCGACATGCCGTGCAGTCCGTCGTGATCCACGACTACCTCCGAACCGATCGTCAACCGCGACCCGTCGTCCGATGTGAGTTCAAACTCGTACACGCCGTCCTTCGGCACGCGGATGTACCCCTCGAAAGCCAGGCCGAATTGCTCGGCAGGCTCGGATCCATCCAGTCCCGCCGCGACAACGGTTGACCGGCGGATCGCGGCCGCGGTTTCGAGCTCCTCCACCGATTCGAACCGACCTTCGTATGCGGCGCGCGACAGCCCCGAGGCCAGGTCCGCGCCGGTGTCGGCCAGGTCGGGAGCACGCAGAATGGCCTGGCGGAAGGTGGCTGCGGCCGGGGCCGTAGCCCGGCCGTCCTCGAGAAATGCGCGGGCCCGCACGGTCACCGGACCGTTCCGGAGGTCGAGCGCAAACGGACCGGAATACAGCGGCGAGGACGTATCCGGCTCCGCTCCGTCGAGCGTGTAGCGGATCCTGGCATCCAACAAAGGCACGCCAAGATCGACGTTGGCGTCCGGCTGGAGCGTCAGCCGATCGCGCTCGAGGCCCGTTACATCGGGCAACCGGTAATTGACCCCCAGACGATCGAGGTGCCGCAGCTCCCTGGGCAGCCGACGCGCGAAGGAGTCCCAGTCCCTGGCGTCGCGCGGACTCCACAGGACTTCGGCGAGGGCCAGTCCGCGGGGGTAGGCCATGTACTCGACGTGGTCCGGCGTCTTCATGTACTCCGTCCAGACATTCGCCTGCCCGCCCAGCACATGGACGGCCTGGGCTTCGGAGAGGGCATCGGGTACCGGCTCGAAGGCATACACGCGTTCCAGCGGAAGGAACCCGCCGATGGCCAGTGGTTCGTAGTCCGGGTTCCCCTGGTAGAAATCGAAGTACATGTGGCTGGTGGGCGTCATGATCACGTCGTGGCCCAGCCGGGCCGCCGCGATGCCGCCC
>JAOTWC010000100.1 GCA_029863105.1 Gemmatimonadota bacterium
GTACTTGATCCGGCACCGATTCGTCTGTTCGAGTTTGGGCACGCGCTCCGATATGACGATCGCCTTGCTGAGGCATTGGAAGTGTATCGTCTCGGGACCACTTTGAATGCCGACATGTCACTTCCTCGCCTTTGGCTAGGCATCTGGAAATCGAGTATTGCCGCGGGCCAGGTTCAGGAGTCGATCAAGCTGGGCGATGCTCTGATTCAGGGACTCCGCGAATGGCCGGGAGGGTTGCCAAGACCCACTCACGCTGAGATGGAGTCTTTTGTCGCAGGCATTGTTGCTGGCGACTTGACTCGGGTCCCGATGAATATGTACGGATTGATGTGGCCGGAGCACTGGATGTTGGTGGGCCAACCGGACAGCGCGATTGCGGCGCTCTATCGGTATGACATGCAGGACTCGATTCCTTACAATGCCGGCATCTGGCATCCGGTATTTGATTCCCTGCGGTACGGCCCCGAACTCCAAGCCTTGTTGGAGCCGAGGGGTCTGGCAGGAGTCCAGGCCCGCCGTACTTCGATGGCGGCTCGGACTCGCCCTTTGATCCTCGGAAACACTCCCTGAAGGCTGGGGCGTGGAGAAATCCCAAGTCTAGTCCCAGCAGCGCAAGTTCCCTTGTGTCCGTACTGTGCCCGACGCAAGAATACTGTAGAGAAAGATTACGGGTATTGTGAACAGGAAAGAGCCCAATCCGTTGATTTTCCGCGACTACAGAAAAGCCAGGTGCCTGTAGAGAATCGGGCTGCGCGACTCATAATCCCAAGGTCGCTGGTTCGAGTCCTGCCGGGCCCATGGAGATCTCAGGTTGTTTGGCCGCCGAGCCGTCCCGAGCTGCCGCTCACTTCGTCTTGAAGTCGATCTGCTGCAGCGTCCAGACCCCAACTGGCTTGTCACGGTTCATTGCTGGAGAGAACCGCATTCGATCGGCCACCTCCAGCGCCACTGCATCGAACTGTGGGTAGCCACTCGATTTTGTGACCTGGCTGTTGATCGGTGTGCCCGTCTCGTCAACGAAGATGTAGAGGACGACGCTTCCGCCGATCCCCGCTTCCTTGAGCATCGACGGATAACGCTGCTCAAGAAGTCGAGTGATCTCCCTGTCGTTCGTGCGCCGCGGCTCCACATCACGCGGGATGTAGGCCGGAACATCCGAGGGACGCGCACCTGCCGGCGGCGGCGGGAGATTCTCGACCGGATTGTGAACAAAGTCGGTCGGATCGATCGTGATGTTCTCATCGATCAACGAATGGTCGACGCGTGGCATGGCGGGACGAGAGATATCGTCGGGCGGAGGCGGAATTCTGACTTCAGGTGGGAGATCAACCGTTTCGATCTCATCGCCCGTGAACCGCATGTCGTCTGCGTCGAGCGTGGGAAAAAATGCGAACAAGGAAAAGTGGGCTACGACTGCGGCGACGACTCCGACCGACATCCAGTCTTCGCTGCGCGACTTGAATCGATCGTTTGCCGTTACCCATATGGGTGAGGAGCGCATGGCTTCACCTCCTGGTCGGCGCGTCAGAACACTACCAGCCGCCAAAATAGCCAGCGAAACACCCCCGGAGCAATTACCGTCAGGCACGACTCGGGTTCGCGGTCGGACTGACTGTCGCCCACCGGCGGGGGCCGGTCGGGCCCGGCCCCCGCTGCGCGCCTAGCTCGCCGGTGCGATGATCCCGTGGGTGCGAAGGAATCTCAGATACTCCGACCACACTCCCGAGGGGCGCCGAACAGACCGGCCAGGGCTTCCCGGCGGTAGGCGAAGATCTTCCGCACGTCGGGTCCTACGAGCAGTCGGTGGACGAGCGGACCGCCGGGAGCGGCATACGTAACCACGTCTCGGCACAATGTGCCGCCGTCGCGTTCGACGAACGTGTGTTCGTGCGACCAGAGCTGGTAGGGGCCGCGCCGCTGTTCATCAACGAACCGGAAGGGCGGTTCCCACACGGTGATCTCGCTCTGCCAGCGGACGGGTACTCCGTGAATACGCAGCCGATAGTCGATCCGTGTGCCCTCGCGCATGGCGATCGGGCGAGGCGTCACGACACGAAAGCGCAGCAGCGGCGGCGTGATGCGCTCCAGATTGAACGCGTCCGCGAAGAACGGAAACACGTCCTCCGGAGGCCTGGGAAGCCATTGCTCGGCTTCCAGCGTGTGCGTCCTCAGAACCGGAGACTGCCTCCAAGACGCCAGTCGGAACCGCTGCGCTTGCTGTCGGCGAAGCCCGAGACGTCTACGCTGACCGCGGTGAACCGGGTCCACAGGTCGAACTGTGTGGGTCCGAAAGCCGGGAAGACCACGCCGGCGCCCGCTCCGAATGCGAACCCGGTCTCCTTGAGCAGACCCGCACCGAACTCGGGGTTGAACACGGTGTAGGCCAGGCGGCCCGCCACGTAGGGATGGGCTCCCGGCCTCGCCGCGCCGAAGGTGTATCGAGGCTCCGCGAAGACGCTCCAGTGCGACATCGACTCGTCGGCTCCCGTGAGGCCATGCTTCGTGAACCCGACGCCGGCCCCGACGCCCGGGCCTCCGACGCCGTCGACGCCGACCTGTACCTCACCGCCGAAGCCCGCATCGATTCCGTCGAGCTCGGAGCCGCCCGGAGTTGAGACCGCGGGACCGAGTTGCACCCGAAAGCCGGTACCGGACGATCGGATCCGGTCACTGGCGGTCACGCGCATCGCCGGCGCGCCGCCCAGGGTGACCAGGAGTCGCTCGTCCCGGCCCCAGGTGAGCGAACCCAGGACATTCCGCTCGCACGAGTCGCCGGCAACGGGAAGCTCTCCCCCCGCGGGAACCAGCATGACCTCGAGGGCGTCGCCGCACCGAACGCTGTAGGCGGATACTCTGCTGCCCACCTGCAATCGGCTCCCGCCAAGGTCCACCACGGCCAGTCCACTGGCTGCTGTCGTTGCCAGCACGCGCCGGTCGCCCTGCCGGAAGACGACAACGGGAACGTCGGCGACCGGTGCACCGTCGGCCTGGACGCGGACCACCATCGAGGCGACATCCTGGCCTCGCGATTCGGCAGGCAGGAGCAAGGCCAGGGTGGCCAGAATGAGAATCGGTGTGCGGCGCATGGGATCATCCTGATTCATGGTCGTCTCGTGCGGCGGATCGGGCCCGCCCGGGCGGTCTTTCCATGCTGCAAACACTGCGCCGGAAGCTCAAGTTCGCCGCGAAACCGGGAAATTTTGGCATCCCAGTGTGGACTGGGCGCAACATATGGCCGCGCCATGAACCGGAAAAGCAGCCAAATCGATGCGCCATGTCTACGTTTTCGGCTGGTTGGCACGCAGGGCATCGGACTTGCTCTATCCGCAGAGCCGGCGGAGGTGTCGCCGCGCATTAAGCAACTACTGGGGAGCATAACGATGCACTGGTGGAGAGAGTTGGTGATCGCCGGATTTGTGACGATAAGCGTGCTCGCGTTCAGCGCGTGCGGCAGCGACGCGACCGGCCCCGGAGGCGGTGGTGGCAACGGCGGGGGCGAGGTGCCCGAGCTGCCGGAAATTCCGCCGGCCGCGCAGATCTTCCGGGATGACCTCGATTCCGAGAACGGGGGCGTCGGCCAGCTCAACTACGCGACGTGGACACACTGGAACGTCGTGGAGGGCTGCGTGGACCTTCACGGACCCGGTTCCCTGAATCCGCTGCCGGGAAATGGGGTCTATATCGACATGGACGGCTCCTGCGATGATGGGTCCGGAGTTACCGCCGGCACGATGGAGACCAAGCAAGGGTTCGTCCTCGCTCCGGGCAATTACACGTTCGAGCTCCTCATCGCGGGGAACAACCAGATCGCGCAGGTCGATACGCTCGCCGTGCGCATCGGGACTGAGCTCAACGTCGAGATCGTGCTGGGCTGGACGGCGCCGCTGGCTCTGATTGACTTCGACTTCGTGGTCGCCGCGACCACGACGGAGACGATCGAGATGATACACTCCGGTGGTGACGATCAGGGAACGCTGATCGACGCGGTCCGGCTCCGCCGCAACTAACCCCACCGGCTCCGCCGGCAGCAGCTGCTCAGCCTCGACCCGTCCAATGGACCGGTCGGGGCTGAGTGCGTTATTGTGGGTCCGTCGCACCGATTACCATAGACCGGGAGATCCCGTGAACCAACGTCTCGTATGGATACTGACAGTCTCCGTTCTCGCGGCGTGTGGCGGCGCCCGTCAGGCGCCTGCGCCGATCTACGACCTGCGTGCCACTCCGGTGCCGCTCGAGTACGCCGCCGAAGTTCGCTCCCTGACCGTGGTGGAAACCCCCGGAGGTGAGCAGGAAATCGCATCGACGACGACGATCGTGATGACGATCGCCTATGGAGCGCCGACCTCCGATGGGTTGCCGATCGAGGTCGTCTTCTCGGAGTTCTCGACGGAGGGCCCGGCGCCCGATCTTTCAGCGATGCTCGGACTGCCATTCCGCGGAATCGTCGGTGAAGGCGGGGAGATCGAGTTGACCGAGACGCCCGATCTCGATGTGCCGGGATTCGATGCCGCGAGCCTGCTGCAGGTGATCAATCCGCTCGTGATTCCGCTTCCTCCCAGCGGTCATCCGACCGAGGAGGCCTGGCCGCTTCAGCGATCTCGCGATCCCGGCGGTGGCCTCACAGGCGAGTCGACCTTCGAGGGAAGCGCCCGGTTTGCGGCCGATACCGTGTGGAACGGGATTCCGACGCGGTGGCTCGTCGCCTCGGGTGACGTGAAGACGCGGGCGTCAGGGTCTCCGGCCGGAGCACCGGGCGAAGTGGACCTGGATTCGGAAGGAGAGTCCGAGATCAGCTATGCCTGGGACGCGGCGCGCGGGGTCGTTCTGCACGTCGCCGTGGAGATCGAGTTGGACGGTACCGTCAGCACGCAGGGAATGGTGCTGCCGCTGACGATCGAGACCTCCGCAACGTACGACCTGGTCGAGTAGCCGGAGGGACCGGGACAGCGGCGTTCGTGCCGCCACCGCTCCGGCGTGATACGTTTGCCGCGTGATGCGCGGAAAAATCTGCCTGGTTACGGGCGCCAACGCCGGAATCGGCATGGAGACGGCGGTCGGTCTGGCGGCGCTGGGCGCCCGGGTGATGATGGTGTGTCGGCATTCCGGCCGCGGAGAAGCGGCGCGCCGCGAAATCGCCGCGAGGATTCCGGGCGCGGACCTCGAGTTGATTCAGGCGGACCTGTCGACGAGTGCGGCCGTTGAGGCGCTGGTGGATGAGGTCGCGAGGCGCACCGGGCGGCTCGACGTTCTGGTAAGCAACGCGGGCGTGTTTCACGCCCGACGCCGGACGACGCCGGACGGGTTGGAAACCACGTTCGCCGTCAACCACCTCGCGCCGTTCGTGCTCGTTACCGGCCTGCTCGGCCTGTTGCGCGGTTCGCGGCCGTCCCGAATCGTCATCGTGGCCTCGGACGCGCACTATCGCGGGACGATCAGATTCGACGATCTGCAGTCCGAGCGCCGATACGGCGGGTGGAAGGCCTATACCCAATCCAAACTGGCCAACGTGTTGTTTGCGCAGGAGCTGGCGCGTCGATTGCCAGCGGGTGAAGTAACCGTGAATTCGCTGCATCCCGGCGTCGTCGGGACGAAGTTGTTGCTGCGCGGCATCGTTCCGCCAAGGCTCGCCCGACCCTGGACGATCACGCCGAAGCAGGGTGCGCAAACTCCGATTTACCTCGCTTCGTCGCAGGATCTCGAAGGTGTGAGCGGGAGGTATTTCGCCGATTGCCGGGAGAAGGAGCCGTCCGAAGAAGCGACAAACCCTGAAGTGGCGGCCCGTTTGTGGGACGTGAGTAGCAGACTCGTACAGGAAAAGACAAGAGGGGCATGACGGAAACGACAGACGTAACAACGGCGACATTTGCTGACCTGGGCCT
>JAOTWC010000101.1 GCA_029863105.1 Gemmatimonadota bacterium
CTCGCCGGATGTTGAAGGAGTATGTGGAACGGTTCTACGTGCCGGCCTCCGGTTGGAAGGACTGACACACCCCCTGCGTCCGCCCGATAGTTTGTGCATGGCCGTCACAAAAAAGATCGCCTGGCGCCGTCCCGACCGGCCCTGGGATTCGGCGCTGATGTCCTCGTTGCCTCTGTAAAGGACCTGCTCACAGTGGTTTGTCAGGCCGCCGACCGCCGTCCTCAGGCATTGTCCTGCCGGAATCACTCTTGCACAGTCGGTGCAAACCGGACCCTGCGAGCGGACGACCGGCAAGTCCCGGCCCGATCCTGGCACTGGGAGGACTCGATGAACAGAAACGCAGCATCAGGCTGTATCGTCGCATTGGCGCTCGCGCTCGCGGCCTGCGGCGAGGGAAATCAGGCCATGTCGCCGGACGGCGAGGCCATTGCGGTCTTCGACCCTGTGTTTGACGTGACGCTGCCGCCCGACGGAGGCTCTTGTCCCGACGTGTACTACGAAGAAACCGAGTTGCTGGACAATGGTGTCACTTTGACGTGGACATCTGTCCTGGCCGGATTCGACTACACGTTGGGGGCGGACTACGTGGGGACCGTCAACTGGACAGTGGATCAGGGCAGCGCGGCGTTTGACGGATTTACAGTTCGGAACAACAGTCGGAAGACATGGACCCCGACGGGAAGCAGCGGAGCAGATGTCTTCGGGACGATGACTCCCGGAGCCCCGGGGGACGGAACTGTCGATGTCACGGTCAGCATGGACCCGATGCACGCCACGGCTGATGGCCAGCTCGGAAACGGCCACTTCTGGTTGCTGCTGACCGTTGACGACGGCGCGGGCAACGAGGAGCAGGTCAAGCTGGGTGTAAACTTCCACCTGGAAGATCCCGACGGGGCCGAGACCAACTGCCCCGCGTAGTCTGACGCGTCCCGGATTTCTGATAGCCGGCATCGGGCTCCTCGGTTCATCCGGGGGGCCCGATTCAGTTTCCGCCACCTTCGGCTGCCGTCTTCTCCAGCCGCGCCTTCATTCGCCGCGCATAGTGGATGATGCGGTACGCCGTGGCCTCGAACAGGCGGAGTTCGGTCTCATCCAGATCGGAGCGCTGGAAAGCGCGTCGGTAGCTGCGCATCTTCATCGTCGGTGAAACGTTGCGGAACATCCCGATCGTATGCATGGCTTCCTGCCAGACCGTGAAGAAGCTCTCCATCTGCCCGGCCGTGGCAGGCGGTCCCTGGTCCCGAGGTTTGCCCGACAGATTCCGATCGTCGAGCCCGCCCATCCGGTGCGCGGCCTGCCGAAACTCGTAAGCGATCAGCAGGGCGGCGTGACCCAGGTTCAGCGACGGATGGTCGGGGTTGGTCGGGATACACATCGCCTCGTCCGCCCGATCGATGATCGTGTTCGGCAAACCGAAGTCCTCCCGTCCGAACACGATCGCCACGTCCCCTCCTCCCGTTCGGGCGAGTAGCTTCGGGGCCCCTTCGGCGGGCGTGCTCCATTCCTGGCGACTCGTGCGCCGTCGGGCCGTAGCCGCGGCGACCCGGACGCAGTCCGAGACGGCATGATCAAAGTCATCGAAGATCTCGATTCGCTCGACGATGTCCTCTGTGTCGTGGGCAATGCCGTCGATCCGCACCTCATCGAACTCCAGGGGGCGCACGAGTCGAAGCCGCGAGAGTTCCATGTTCTTCATCGCCCTGACGACGAGGGCGATGTTGACCAGATCCTGCGGCTCGTGCAGAACGAACACGATTCGCTCCAGCGCGGCGCGTCCGTCTCCCGCTTCGGCCGTCACAGGCGGGTCAGTCGTCGCCTCGACCGGCTTCGAACTCCGGCGATCCCTTGAATCCCTTGCCTTTCCTGGGCCGCAGAGCCGGGTAGCCCGTCTCGCCGCACTCGGGACACTCGACCGTGTACGCGCTGATCGACGCCCCACACACCGAACAACCGACCGCCGACTCGTCTGCCTCATACGGTTCCGGCCTGCCGCACTTCTGGCAGGTCTGGTCGTGCGGTCCCATGGGGGATCCGCACTTCGGGCACTCTGTCCTCTTGCTCATGCGGCTAACCTATCCGGACGGCGCCCGCGACAGCCAGTCCGTCGCTGGCGCCGCCAGGCGACGCTCGGTAGCATGCCGCGTGAGGCGCCGGTGTCACACCCCCCCGGAGTTCGAATTGTCCGACCCGCACCCGACTCAACCACCCGAATACGAGACTCTGGACCGAAAGGTCTGGGTCCTCGGTGGACTCATGGTCGCGTTGGCCATCGCCGCACTCGTCCTCATGCTGCGGGACTTCACGTCGGAGAGCTACCTGTACCTGGCGTTCTACGCGGTGCCTGCCAATAGCGCGGTGTCGGTGTTCCCGCACGAGCCGGTCGTGATCTGGTACGGTAGCCAGGGCAGCATCTGGTGGACGGCGGCCGCCGCCACGCTGGGCACGCTCGTCGCAGGCTACCTGGACCATTCCGTGTTTACGCCGGTGATGAACCTCAAGGGCCTCACCGGCTACAAGGAAAAGGGCTGGTACCAGCGGGCGGCCCGGCTGTTCGGCAAGTATCCGTTCGCGACCCTGCTGATCGCTGGGTTCTCTCCGATACCGTTCTTTCCGTTCAAGTTTCTCAGCTTTTCGGTTCGTTACCCGCTCTACCGCTACCTGGGGGCGCTACTCGCCGGGCGCTTTCCGCGCTACGTGCTGCTGGCTCTGCTGGGGAGCTTTCTCCAGATACCGGGCTGGGTAGTGTTCGCGTTCTTTGGTGCGGTGATCCTGATCTACGCAGTCAAAGCGGTGCCCGGCGTGGTCGGGTACCTGCGAGAATCCCGTACCGCCCGCAGGTGGAACCCGGAGAGACCGGACGGGCGTTCTTGATCTGCGGAGTGCCACCGCTCACTATTGACTCCCCCGATCTCACCGTCACAGAAAGCGTTTTCGCATGAACGTATCCGGGTCGATGGGTCTCAAGATGTTTGCAAGGGGCCTCCGGAACAGGATGCAGAACAGGCCCCTTTCGGTCTCGTTCGAGATCACGCATTCGTGCACGGCCAATTGCTGGCACTGCAACTGGGGCGGGCCGATCAAGGAAACGCGATTGTCGGCGGACGAGTACGCGGAAATCTGCCGCGAACTGCGTCCCGTCGTGTCTCACGTGTCCGGCGGGGAGCCGCTGGCGCGCGGCGACGTGTACGAGATCGTGGACAAGATGACGAACGAAGGGGGGTTGCCCTGGATGATCGTCGTCACCAACGCCTCGAACCTGACTCCTGAGCGGTTCTTCAAGCTGAAGGACGCGGGGATGCACCAGCTGTCGGTATCCTTGGACTTCCCGGATGAGCGGCACGACGAATTCCGGCGGATCCCCAAGCTGTACGAGCACATGAGCGAGGTACTCCCGGACCTCGCCCGTCGCACCGGCAAGGACGACATCCTGCTCAATGTCTGCATGACGTCGTGGAACTACAAGGAACTGCCGGCGCTCGCCGAACGCGCCAAGGAGTGGGGTCTGCCGATCAACTTCTCGGTGTACACGCATCTCAGGGTCCAGGACCGGGATGGTCTGGTAACGGGTGACGACGGCCTCGGCGAGTTGAAGCAGAAGATCGAACAGGTCATAGACCTTCAGAAACGCGGCTATCCGATCTACACGTCCCCGCGGGTGATGTGGCGGTATTACAGCTTTCTCACCGAGGGGGGAATCAGCGGATGCCAGGCTGGCCGGAACTTCCTGGTTATCAACCCTGACGGCCGGTTGACCCCCTGCGCAATGGTAATGGCGTATTTCGACAAGCAGCAGGACATGCTGGAGAAGTTCACGAAGCAGAACACGTGCGACGCATGCTATATCAGCACGCGCGCCAACACCGAGAAGACGATCCGGGAGTTCATGGAGGATAACGGTCAGATCTTCCGGCGCATGCTCACACCGTGGCGCAACTAGTATCTACAAGGAGGCTTAGCCATGCTGAAACGTGTATTCCTGACCGCCGTCGCGGCCGCCTTCACGCTGCTGCTCCTGCCGGCGGTGCCCGGCGCAGGCGACGCGCAGGCCCAGATGACCATGAACCTCGCCTCGGCCGGGCGCGGTGGCGGGGTGAGCGCGATCATCGAGAGCTACCGACATGGGGTATCTGTCCCGCAGGGCGGTGCGGCGGCACGCACGAGAGGCCAGCGGACGTACGAGCCGTTGACGGTTCGGAAGCGCGTCGATGCGGCCACGCCCCTTCTGTACCGGGCCCTGGCGCGCAGCGAGAACATTCCGGCCGTGACCATCCGGCTTCCGACGACTCGCGCGGCGGGTGGCCCGACAATGACGATTACGATGACGGATGCCAGAATCGTGACGATCACCTCAGGGTCTTCGGGTGACGAGCTGCCGATCGAAGAGGTCTCGTTCAACTACGCGAAGATCAAGTGGACGTACTCGGAGGGTGGAATCGAATTCGAGGACGACTGGCAGGCGAATCGGTAGCGTCCCTCTGAAGGCCCTTCGGTGATTGACCCCGGCGGGATTGGGGACTAACATCGAGCATCGGGAGTCGGCCCTGCTGAGGGCCGGCTCCCATTTTCGTCAGAGTTGCGGGTGTAGCTCAGCTGGTAGAGCGCCCGTCGCGCACCACGGCGGCGGATGTGCCCGGGATGACAGCATGCGCGACCCTTCGACCGCGCAGCGGGCGAAGTACCTTGCCAGGTCGGGATGGTGCCTTGAGACGGAAGACGGAAATGCGGGTGTAGCTCAGCTGGTAGAGCGCCCGTCGCGCACCACGGCGGCGGATGTGCCCGGGATGACAGCATGCGCGACCCTTCGACCGCGCAGCGGGCGAAGTACCTTGCCAAGTCGGGATGGTGCCTTGAGACGGAAGACGGAAATGCGGGTGTAGCTCAGCTGGTAGAGCGCAACCTTGCCAAGGTTGAGGTCGCCGGTTCGATCCCGGTCACCCGCTTGGGGCACAGGTAAGACGGACACGGGGCGGTAGCTCAGCTGGCTAGAGCGCTGCGTTCACATCGCAGAAGTCGGGGGTTCGAGTCCCTCCCGCCCCATCGAGGAGAGAGTGCAGCGCGCGGGCGTAGCTCAGTTGGCAGAGCGTCAGCTTCCCAAGCTGAAGGTCGCCGGTTCGACCCCGGTCGCCCGCTTCGATGCAGTCGGTAGGGCATCCTGCCGGCCGAGGAATTGGACAGGACAACATGCGGGCGTAGCTCAGTTGGTAGAGCGTCAGCCTTCCAAGCTGAAGGTCGCCGGTTCGACCCCGGTCGCCCGCTTTGGAGTAACTGCAGTAAAAACAGCAAGTTAGCGATTCCCAAGCCTTGGGGCCGGAGAGCGTGCCAGCCTCATTGGCCTGTTTCGTCGAGTCTCGGGAAAGCGGACGGGTCGAGTCACAGTGCGAAGGTGATGTCGTACCGATCGAGCGCATCGCGTATGGATGGCGTGACCAGGATCCGTTGACAGTCGATGCTGCGGCAGTGGGTCTGACGGAGCTCGCCAACATGGAGGCAGCGAGCGTTCGGGCTAATGCTGTGGCCCTTCTCGGTATCCTCGGCGTGACCCGAAACGGCGATCCGGGCAGGTCCGGCACGGTCGAGCACCTTACAGCGGTGTATGGAACCGCCGACTACTTGGTCACGAAGCACGCCGTGCTGTTTTGGATGCCACAGCAGACGGAAGTCGCTGCCGCTGTCGAGTTTCTCGGGACCGTGGCGATGGAGCCCGTACAGCACCTGCCAGCAGTCGCCGTCGGTACGCTGTCACAGATGGGAGAAGTCGGGCGGGCAGAACTGAGACGAATCCACGAGAACGACTTAGCCCGCAGCCACGAAGCGAAAAGGAGCTTGGGGCAATTGGCTAAGACGGGGTTTGTGCCCGCTGGTCCGTAGATGCAGTTCT
>JAOTWC010000102.1 GCA_029863105.1 Gemmatimonadota bacterium
GCATCGGGATCAGCACGATTCCGCCGCCGATCCCGAGCAGCCCGCCCACCAGCCCGGCCATGACACCGCACATGAGAAGGACGCCCGGTCCGCCGAATGAACCGGTCGTCTCTGCGTCGCGCATCGCGATGCGTGCGGTCCCTTACAGCCGGATATCGAGGAGTTCCACCTCGAACACCAACGTGGCGCTGGGCGGTACGTCCGGCGGAAAGCCCCTCTGGCCGTAGCCGAGGGCGGGAGGGATCACGAGCCGGCGTTTGCCACCGATCCGCATGCCCTGGATCCCCTGCTCCCATCCCAGAATCACCTGCCGGCGACCCAGCTGAAAGGAAAACCCCTCACCAGTGGTGTTGGAATCGAACGTCTCGCCGGTCGTGAGCCGGCCGGTGTAATACACACTGAGTACATGTCCGTCCCGGGCACCGAGCCCGCTTCCTTCCGCGAGGTCCTCGTAGTACAGCCCGGACGGCTGTCGGGTCATGCGTTCGAGATCGATACCCAGATCGTCGGCAAACTCGAGGTCCATGTGCACGTCGGCGGGCTCGGCCTCCGCGGCTGCCTGCTCGGACCCCGCGTCGCGGATTCGCCCGCATGCCGAGATCAGCGCGACAGCCCCGATCGCGGCCAGAACCTGCACCAACTTCATACTTCGGTGAATCATTCCTCTCCGTCCTCCGCCGGGCGCGACCCCAGCTGCGTGTCGAGCATCAACAACGCAGGCCCTTCTACCCCGAACATCCGCATCCGCTCTACGATTTCGCCGATGCTCGACTCCTCTTCAACCTGCTCCGTGACAAACCACTGGAGCAGAACCTGTGCCGGGTAGTCCCCCTCGCTCACGGCCAACTTGTAGAGCCCGTTGATACGCCCGGTCACGAAACGTTCGTGCTCGAGTGACTTCTCCATGATCTCGAGCGGCGACCCGAACTGGTGCGGCGGCTGGTCGATGGCCATCAGCTCCACGCGGGCGCCTCTCTCCAGCAGGAAGTGGTAGAAGCGCATCGCGTGGGCGACCTCCTCTTCTGCCTGTTGCGTGAGCCAGTGGGCGAATCCTGTGAGATTCCGGTCGGAGCAGTCGGCGGACATGGCCAGGTACATGTAGGCCGAGTACAACTCGAACTTGATCTGCTCGTTGATCTCTCGGGTCAGCGCCTCACTGATCATCGGTATCCCTCATCATCGCATGGAGAATCGTTGTGGCGGACCGCCGCCTCCTGCCGGCGGTCCCTGATACTCCTCAAGCTGCGCTCTGCGACGGAGCCCGGCAACCGCAACGAGCCCGACGACTGGCCGGAATCCTCCACGCGATGCAAACTGTCCGCCATGGACGTCATCCACCCGGTGCGGGTCAAGGTCGCGTGCATCCGCAATGCGGAGGAGGCCAGGTGCGCCGTGTCCTTCGGTGTAGCGGCAGTCGGCATGGCAGCTGAGGTTCCGGGAGGTGGGCCGAACCTCACGGCGTCGGAGATCGCAGAGATCGCGGCATCGGTGCCCGAGTCCATCGGGACGTTCCTGCTGACGGTCCGGCGCACGGCGAGTGAACTGGCCGAGTTGGCGCGAGCGACGCGCGTCAACACGATCCAGTTGTGGGACCAGCCCGATCCCGGCGCCTACGCCCGCCTGCGTTCGGCCGTGCCGGGAATCTCGATCGTCCAGTCGATCCCGATCGTGGCGGGAGAGGGAACCATCGAGCGTGCCCTCGACGTTGCCTCTCGCGTGGACGCGCTCGTGTTGGATTCAGCGCAACGGACGCCACCGTACCGCTGGGAGGAGCAGCACGGCCGAACCCACGACTGGCAGGTCAGCCGGCGTATCGTGGAGGCGGTCGGGATTCCGGTGATTCTGTCGGGAGGTCTATCGCACCGGAACGTGGCGGACGCCATCCGGGCCGTTCGTCCGTACGGCGTCGAGGTGTGCACGGGTGTGCGCAGGAATGGGTCCCTGGACACGCGGTTGCTCGTTCAGTTCCTCGAAGTGATTGGGCGCGTCAACCCCTGAGCGCCTCCGGCGGATCACCCAGGATCTGCGTTCTGCTGAATCCCGGATCCGGTGGGGGGCAGCAGATCTCGGCCGTACGGGCTCTCGTCGCGGATCGCCCCATGATCGAGCTTCGCCCGTGCGCTGATCCAGCCCGGATGACCGACATGGCGGCAGCAGCCGCATCGGAGGGATTCGAGATCATTGCGGCTGCGGGTGGGGACGGCTCCGTCGGTGCCGTGGCGGCCGGGCTCGTGGGTTCCGGGACGGCCGCTCGACTCGGAGTCGTACCGATTGGCACGGGAAACGACTTCGCACGGGGCCTCGGACTCCCCCTCGAAGTGTTATCGGCGGTTGAGAACCTGACCTCGGATGGTGTGCGCACGGTGGACGTCATCCGCTGCCGCTCGCCCCAAATGCCGGGTGCCGAGCGTTTGTCGCTCAATGCCGTGGTCGGAGGGCTGGGCGGCCGGATCAGCGACTCGATGACCCCGAAGATGAGCCGGAGATGGGGTCGCTTCGCCTATTTGCGTGCCGGACTCTCAGACCTGATCACGGGTTCTCCGTTGCCTGTCGATCTTACCATCGATGGACATCGGCGCTCGCTGGACTGCCTCATGCTCGTCCTTGCCAATACGCGGTTTGCCGGCGGTGCCATCCCGTTCGCGCCGGGCGCCGATCCGTCGGACGGACGCGTCGACGTGGTGGCGATCCCCGGTATGCCGCGTCCCGCTCTGATTCGTACCGCGATCCGCGTGCTTCGCGGACGGCACGACGGCACCCGCGGACTCATCATGCGCAGCGGTCGCTCGATCCAGATCGCGGCCGGCCCATCCTTCTGGTTCAACCTCGACGGGGAAACGTGGGTGGCCGGGGAGGCACGTTTCGATGTTCTCCCGGGGGCAGTGGACGTGGTCGTGCCGAGCCTTCCGACCCGCGGGCAACTCTCCGACCCGCCCTGACGTCCAATCAGTCGAGTTCCGCAACGGGACGCGATCGTGACGGCAGGCCGACGTCGTCGGCAGGCTGTCCCTGGACAGGAGGAGGAGGAGTGAAACGAACGATTCTGCGGGTCCTGGTTCCGGTGCTCGGGCTGATAGGCCTCGCGCTGGTAGTGCAGGGCGTGTCGGCTCAGGAGACGCCGGAGACCGATGGATCTCGCACGGGGGTCCGGACGGTAGCGCCGAACGTATTCACGTTCGAGGCGGGTTCGGGCAGCTACCTGGGCGTGTTCATACGCGAAGTCAGAACCGATGACGTGTCGCGGCTCAAGCTGCGCGAAGAGCGGGGAGCCCTGATCACGGACGTGTCGGAGGAGGGTCCGGCAAGCAAGGCGGGGCTTCAGGCGGAGGACGTGGTCATCTCCTGGAACGGCAGCCGCATCGAGAGCGCCGCTCAGCTCAGCCGCATGGTCCGTGAAACGCCTGCCGGCCGCACCATCGATCTCGGCTACCTGCGAGATGGGCGTGAACGTACCGTGGGCGTTGAGCTCGCGGAACGGTCGCCGATGGCGGTCGGGCAGTTCATGCCAAAGATGGACGGCGCGCGTAACCGTCTCGAGGGACTTCAGGAACGGCTCCACGAGTTGCGGGTGCCCGCTCCGGGTGCCGGCGGCAGCAGTATCCGGTTCTTCATGCGCGGCGGGCGGCTCGGCGCCGGCATTCAGAATCTCGGTGAGCAGCTGGCGGCGTATTTCGGAGCGAAGGATGGAGGCGTGCTCGTGGCGTCCGTGGGTGAGGATTCCCCGGCCGAAGCAGCGGGTCTCCGGGCGGGCGACGTGATCATCGGTATCGGAGGTGACAGGGTAGAGGATCCGGGTGATCTTCTCGAAGGACTCGCGGAAGCCGACGCAGGCGAGATCGAACTCCGCATCATACGCGATCGCAAAGAGCGCACGCTGCGGGCTACGTTGCCCGAGCGGGAGGAGCACTCGGGCAACGCGTTCCATTTCGGCCCGCAGGCCATGGAATTGGATCTGCCGTTCGGGAACCACGCGTGGACGTTCGACTGGAACGGCGAAGAGTTGATGAACATCCGGATTCCCGACCTGCATTTCGACTTCGAAATCCCGGAAATCGAGATTCCTGGCTTCGAGTTTCACGTTGAGCCGCATGGCGACACCAGCCTTGGGGCGAGCGCCTGACCTGGTAGATTGACGGCCGCGGGCGGTGGTTGATCACACCGCCCGCGTTGCCGGTTCCGGTTCGATCCCCGAACTTGCGGGCATGATCGATTCCGGCTCCCGACCTGGATTCCGCATGGACCCGTCGACGGATCCGCGCACGATCGTCACTCCGGACGCATTCCAGGTCGCCCCCGAGCTGCTGGGCCTGAGGCTGGCGCGCCCGTGGCGCCGGGCGATTGCGATCCTGGTTGACCTCGCCCTGGTAGCGGTCCTGGCGAACGCACAGGCCGTGTTTCTCGCGGCCGCGCTCGGCGTATTCGTGTTCTGGCTGTCGATTCGGCGTCGTCAACCGGGAGAGCCCCCGTCCTGTGCACGCCGGGCAGCTCGCGGTACGCTCGGATGCATGGGTGCCGCGACCCTCACGACCGTAGCCCTCGTGACCTGGTTTGTGACGACGGCCGATTCCGATGCGCCGTTGTTTGAGTCGTCCGGCGTTCCCGTGTCGCTGTCGGACGTGGGGGACGTGCTGGCGTTGGCTCGGGGCGGCGACTCCGCGGAGGTGTCGGAAGCGGCGCAGCGGATCGCGGAGCGCCTTCTAGCCGAGGGTGCCGGGCCGGAGGAAGTCCGGTCTGCGCTGGCCGACCTTACTGGCGTGAGTCCGGTGGCGCTGGCGGCCGTGGAGGAGCTGATCGCAGAGTCGGAATCGAGGGAGCCGACGGCGATCCCGGACACGCTGGAGCTGGCCGAGCTTCTGGCCGGGTATGCGGCGGCCGCGGCCGCAGGAGACACGGCGGGAATCCGCGAGCTCGGCCCGACTCTCGGCTCCCGGCTTGCCACGGAAGAGCTGGAGGCACGAGACCAGCAGATCGCGGCTCTGGAAGCCCGCGCTGCCCGGCTCGCCCGGCAGCTGACCCAGACCGAGCAGCAGCTTGAGGCCGAACACAGTCGGGGGATCCTGAATTCCGTGATCGGGATGCTTGACGAACTCGGGTTGGGCGTCGGGTGGTCGGGTCTGTACTTCACGTTCTTTCTCGGATTCTGGAGGGGCCGCACGCCGGGCAAGCGTTTGCTGGGAATCCGCGTCGTTCGACTGGATGGCAGACCGTTGGGCTACTGGGTGTCATTTGAGAGATACGGAGGGTACGCCGCTTCCCTGTTTACCGGGCTGGAGGGGTTCGCGCGGATCCTCTGGGACCGCAATCGCCAGGCCCTGGAGGACAAGCTGGCCGAAACGGTAGTGATCAAGGACACGAAGGAGGCCAAACGTCGTGTCGATGACCTGCACAAGCGGGTGAGGGCAGTCGGCCGGGCTCCCGGCGCGCCGCCCCCACCGTAGCGTCAGCTGCGCTGCAGGGTGATGTTGCCGCTACCCGTTTCGATATCGATCTGGGCGCTGCCGCCGTCGCCGATGCGCGCCTGAATCTCGTCGTCCTCCTTGCGGATCAACGTGAGTGGCAGATCGGTCCTCATGTTGCCCGATCCGGTTTCGAGTCTGACGTGGCCCGCGTACCCGTCCGGCACGGAAATCGTCACGTTTCCCGAGCCCGTATCCACGTTGAAGGACGCGCTTCCAGCCACCGTGACCACGGTGACGTCCCCGGATCCCGTGTCCACCGAGACCCTGCCGGTGCGCGCTCCCAGTACCTCGACGTCACCCGAGCCTGTGTCGATGCTGAGCTCGGGCG
>JAOTWC010000103.1 GCA_029863105.1 Gemmatimonadota bacterium
TGCGCATCGGCGGCGCTGCGCCGCCGGTTCTGTTCGCCGGGCCCTGCAGCGTGGAATCGGAAGACCAGATTCACACCGTCGCCCGCAGGCTTGCCGGCCTCGGCGTGCGCTTTCTGCGGGGAGGTGCGTTCAAACCCCGCACGTCGCCGTACGATTTCCAGGGTCTGGGGCGCGAAGCGCTCCGCTGGATGCGCAACGCCGCCGACGAATCGGGCCTGCTCGTCGTCACGGAGGCGCTGTCGGAATCGTCCCTGGACGACGTGGCCGAGGTGGCAGACCTGGTGCAGATCGGATCGCGCAACATGCACAACTCGCCTCTCCTCACGGCGGCTGGCCGCACCGGCCGTCCGATCCTGGTCAAACGAGGCATGGCGGCAACGGTGGAGGAGTGGTTGTCCGCCGGCGAATACTGCCTGGCCCACGGGTCGCCTTCGGTGGTGTTCTGCGAGCGGGGAATCCGGAGTTTCGACGACGGGACCCGCAACCTGCTGGATCTCGCCGCGGTGGCGCTCCTGCGACATGCCCATGGCGTTCCCGTCATCGTAGATCCCTCACACGGTCTCGGACGCCGGGACCTCATCCTTCCGCTGAGCCGGGCGGCGATCGCCGCGGGCGCGGCAGGGGTGATCGTCGAGGTCCATCCGCATCCGGGCACGGCGCTGAGCGACGGCCCGCAGGCGATATCCTATGAGGCCGTATCGGAACTCATGGTCGCGTTCGATACGGATCGGCCGGCAGCCCTCGCGGGCAAGAACTGAGCGGCAGCCGGTCCATGCGCCCCCGGTCGCCGGCGGCTGCGCTCGGCTTGCGGGAGGAGCTTCTCCCCGGGCTCAGTTCCGCTGCCGATTCCAGCGCTCTCTTGCTGGCGACCGTGGAACTCCCGGCCGACACGGATCCTCTTGCGCTGTGGGAGTCGTTTCCGGGCGAACCGGGCGTCTACTGGGACACGGACACGGAGACGATCTCCGGCGCCGGAATCTGTCTCGCGGCTGAGGCGGTCGATCAGCACAGAGAGCATCTCACGCGCCTTGCCTCCGCGGTCCGCCTGCCGGCCTCCGATTTCGCCACGGACCAGCCTCCCACACCCCGACTCCTGGGTGCCGTACCGTTTGTCCAGGGTTGGATCGACGAAGGCTGGGCCCGACTCGGGCCCGCCGGGTTCGCGCTGCCCCGGTGGACCCTGTTCCGGCGCGCCGGCCGCAGCACGCTTCAGCTGGCGATCGAGGGTCCGATCTGCGATGCGGACCTCGAACGAGTCGCCTCGGAGCTGACACGCCTCGAAGCGTCGCTTTCGTCGCCCGCCGCCGACAGGCCGTGGGGCCGGTTCTCCGCAGCGACGATTCCGCCGGGTCAGGATGAACTGACCTGGGGGAGGGCGGTGGAGGCGGCCCTGGAGGAGATCCGGGCGAGTCATTTCCAGAAAGTGGTGCTGTCGCGCTGCGTGACGCATGAATTCTCGCGTCCCGTTTCCGCCGTCACCGTGCTCAGACAGTTGAGCGCATCCGCGGCGGGTCGGTACCGGTTCGGCCTTCGTCACGGCGACACCGCGTTCGTAGGGGCCTCTCCCGAATGCCTGTTCGATAAGCGGGGCACGGCCGTGGAGCTGGAGGCGCTGGCCGGCACCTACGATCTGGGCGGAGATGACTCGGAGGCCGGTCTGATCAGGGCCACCGAACACCTGTTCGCCAGCGGAAAAGACCTGGAAGAGCAGTCTCTCGTCGTACGAGGAATCCTGGATGCGCTGACGCCTCTGTCAGATTCCGTGACGGCCGCGGAATGGCCGACGGTCCGGGAAGCACGCGGCCTGGCGCACCTGAGCACGCAGCTCGTGGCCCGTTTGCGCCCCGGTGTGTCCCCCTTCGAACTGATCGACGCTCTGCATCCGACGCCTGCAGTGGGCGGACTCCCACGTCCGGAGGCGCTCGCGTTCATCCGTGCGACCGAGACCTCCCCGCGTGGTCTGTTCGCAGGCCCGGTGGGATGGATCTCGCCCGACGGTGATGCGTGCCTGGCGGTGGCGATTCGCTCGGCGCTGCTGCTGGGCAATCGGGCGTGCGTCTATGCGGGAGCGGGAATCGTCGCTGCATCCGATCCCACTGCCGAGTGGGAAGAAACGACGGCGAAGCTTCGCTGGCTGCACGAACTGTGCGCCGAGACACAGGAATGAACGGGGCCGACCTCCAGGCCGCCTGGGCCACCTGGCTGATCGACGCGCTGGGCGCCTGCGGCGTCCGGAATGCGGTCGTGAGCCCGGGCTCACGTTCGACCCCGCTCGTACTGGCCATCGCCGCGGCGGAACGTCGAGGCGGACTGACGAGCACGGTCGTGGTGGACGAGCGGTCGGCAGGATTCTTCGCGCTCGGCCAGGCTCGCGCGACGGGTGAGCCGACGTTGCTCGTCTGCACCTCGGGCACGGCCGGGGCGCATTACCTCCCGGCCGTGGTCGAGGCGAGCCGATCGCGACTTCCCCTGATCGTGCTCACGGCGGACCGGCCGTTCGAGTTGCGGCACCGCGGGGCCAGCCAGACGATCGACCAGGCGAACATGTTCGGACGATTCGTCAGCCGGTCCATCGAGGTGGGACCCGCGGATCCGGATCCACGGGCGGTGGACGGTCTGCTGCGGACGGCGGTTCTGGCGGTCCACGCCACCGTGTGGCCGCAACGCGGACCGGTTCATCTGAACCTGGGATTCCGGAAGCCTCTCGAACCGACGGGTGCGCCCGACCCGGCCCTTGAAGCCCTTCAGGCTCGGGTGGCGGACACGCTGGCAAGCGGGCTCCCGTCCCCGGTCCCGCCGGCCGTTCGAGCCGACCCGCGGGCACTGGACGAGGCGGCAGGCCGTATTCGCCGGGCCCGGCGGGGTCTGCTCGTGCTCGGTCCGATGAACATAGCCGAGGCCCCCGCGCCCGAAGCCGTAGCGGCGTTCGCGGACGCGACCGGCTTCCCCGTGCTCGCGGAGGCGACGAGCCAGCATCGCTTTGGTGCCGTGGAGTACCCGTCCGCGTGCGACGTATTCGAGCCCCTGTTTTCGTCCCCGGAATTCCTGTCCGCCCGCGCACCGGACCTGGTGGTTCATCTCGGCGCCGCACCCGTCGGCCGCGCGCTCGGGGCATGGATCGCGACGTCCGGCGTCGACCGGATAGCGATCTGCCCACATGAACTGACGGAGCCGTTCAATCAGGCGGCGCAGATACTCGTGGGCGACGCAGGCGGAACTCTGCAGGCGCTGGCCGACCTGGTCGGCATCGCGGCTGACCTGTCGAATGCCGGGGTCTGGTCACGGACGTTGGTTGAAGCCGCAGCGACTGCCGCCGGGCAGGTGGGGGCATATCTGGACTCGGTGCCGGCCGACGCGCTGCACCAGGGCAAGGCGGTCCAACTCGCGGTGCAGGCGGTTCCGCAGGGCGGCCTGCTCATGCTCGGCAACAGCATGCCGGTTCGGGACGTCGACCTGTACTCCCGGGCTGCGGCCCGTGGGATCCGCGTGCTGTCGCAGCGCGGCGCCGCCGGCATCGACGGGCTGATTTCCGGTGCGCTCGGGGCTGCGGTCGCGTCCCGCCTGCCCACGGTCCTGCTGCTCGGCGACGTCAGCTTCCAGCACGACGTGGGAGGCCTCGCTCTCGGCCCCGTGGCGCATGGCGCGGAGGTGCCCGTGGCGATCGTCGTTTTGCAGAACGGCGGCGGTCGCCTGTTCGAACTGCTTCCCGTACGCGGACAGCCCGCCATGGCCCGGACCTTCGAGCGTTTCTTTCTCACCCCCCCGGCGCCGAGTGCCGAGGCGGTCGCGGGTGCGTTCGGACTGCGCGCGCGGTTGACCGCGCAACCGGCGGAGTTGGCCGAAGCCCTGGCCGACGCCATGGCCCAGCCCGGCGTGACCGTGATCGAAGCGGTGGTCGACGGGCCGGCGGCGGTCCAGGCGATCGGCCGGATCGCCGCGAGCCTCGAGCGGGCGTTGGGCGGCCGGGCCGGCGCCTAGCCTTGCGACCGCCGACGGAAGTCCTTCTTCTATCGCCCCCGACCCGTTCTCCTGCAGACGAGGAAAAGGCAATTCGATGAGTTCCGTGACCTGGAAGGCCGAATCAGGATACGAAGACATCCGGTACGAAAAATCCGCCGATGGCATGGCGAAGATCACGATCAATCGACCGGAGGTCCGCAACGCGTTTCGTCCCGCGACGATTCACGAGATGCAGCGGGCGTTCGACGACGTACGGAACGACGCTTCGATCGGCGTCGCGATCCTGACGGGCGCTGGCGATCAGGCGTTCTGCTCCGGCGGGGATCAGTCCGTGCGCCAGCAGGGCGGGTATGCGGGCGACGACGGAATCCCGAGGCTCAACGTGCTCGACCTCCAACGCCAGATCCGCACGCTGCCCAAGCCCGTGATCGCGATGGTGGCGGGCTACGCGATCGGCGGCGGCCATGTGCTGCACGTCGTGTGCGATCTGACGATCGCCGCCGACAACGCGATCTTCGGTCAGACGGGGCCGAAAGTGGGGTCGTTCGACGGCGGTTTCGGCTCCTCGTACCTGGCCCGCATGGTCGGGCAGAAGAAGTCGCGCGAGATCTGGTATCTGTGCCGTCAGTACGACGCCCGACAGGCTCTCGACATGGGGCTGGTGAACGCCGTTGTCCCATTGGAGCGACTGGAGGAAGAGACCGTCCAGTGGTGCCGCGAAATCCTGCAGCACAGTCCGACGGCCATCCGGCTCCTGAAAGCGGCTCACAACGCGGATTGCGACGGTCAGACCGGTCTCCAGCAGCTGGCCGGCGACGCGACTCTGCTGTTCTACCTCACGGAGGAGGCACAGGAAGGGAAGCGCGCGTTCCTCGAGAAGCGGAAGCCGGACTTCTCGAAGTTCCCGCGGTTCCCGTGAGCCGAGCCCGCGCCTGGATGCTCGCCATCCGGCCCAGGACGCTTCCGGCGGCGGCCTCGCCGGTCCTCGTCGGGAGCGCGCTCGCCGTCCAGGCGGGCGGGTTCGCGCCCGGTCCTGCGGTCGCAGCGCTGGGGGGTGCGCTCGCCCTCCAGGTAGGATCGAACCTGGCCAATGACGTATACGATTTCGAGCAGGGGGTCGATCTGGCGACGCGTCTCGGGCCGATCCGTGTGACGCAGGCAGGCATGCTCTCGGGCGCCGACGTAAAGCGGGGAATGTGGGCCGCATTCGGATTCGCCACCCTGATAGGGGTGTACCTGACCGTCGTGGCGGGCTGGCCCGTCGTCGCGATCGGGCTGACGTCGATCGCCGCGGCGATCGCCTATACCGGCGGACCGTTTCCGCTCGGGTATCACGGCCTCGGCGATCTGTTCGTCATGGTGTTCTTTGGATTCGTCGCCGTGTGTGGCACGGTTTTCGTTCAGGTTGGTGCGGTTCCGGCCGCGGCCTGGCCGGCGGGCCTGATGGTAGGGTGCCTCACTTCGGCGATCCTGGTGGTGAACAACGTGCGGGACCACGAGACGGATCGGATCGCGGGCAAGCGGACGCTCGCGGTCATCCTGGGACGGGACTTCGGGGTTATCGAGTTCGGGGCGCTGCTCACGGTGGCCTACCTGACCGCGTATGCTCTCGTGTGGTTCCAGCACGTGTCGGCGTGGGCCCTGTTGTCGTTTCTGACAATGCCGGCAGCGGTTACACTGTTCGTACATGTGCGCAAGTACCGCGGGCCGCTGCTCAACACTACGCTCGCGCACACCGCCCAGCTCCTCTTCCTGTTCTCGACCCTGTTTTCGGCCGGTGTGGTCGTGGGCGTGCTATTGCGGTG
>JAOTWC010000104.1 GCA_029863105.1 Gemmatimonadota bacterium
CTCCACTGATATCCCGACGGGACCCGCTGTCATCCTCCTCACCGCAATCGCGTACGCGGTCTCCGCGACGCTCCGCCACACTCTCCCGGGACGACGTTCCCGGGCGGAAGTCACGAGCTGATCTGAAACTTCGCGACTCCGCTGTCGTACAGATCTTGGGTCCCAGAACACGTTGGCGGCACCAAGAGGAGTCCTCCGGTATGAAACGCGGAACCAAGATCACGCTGTCGGTTGTCGGGATTCTGACCATCGGCGGCGTCGCGGTCGTCGCGCGCGTGCTTGGCAGTGACGGCAGCTCGGAGATGCGAACGGTCGAGGTGGTTCGCGATTCGATCGTCAAGAAAGCACTCGCCGTGGGCAACATAGTACCCGACGTCGAAATCGCGGTGAAGTCACAGGTGTCCGGGGTCGTCGGCAGTCTGATGGTCGAGGAAGGGGACTACGTGAAGGCTGGCCAGCCGCTGCTGGAGGTCAAGCCCAATCCGACGCCGATCGAGCTGGCCGACTCGAAGCGCCAGGTGCAGCTCCGGGAGATCGATCTCGAGAACTTGCGGCGAGACCTCGAACGGAAGAAGGAACTCCGCGAGCGGGATTTCATCACGCAGGAGGAACTCGAGCGCGCGAACCGGGACTATGAGCAGTCTCGCGTCCAAGTACAGATGGCGCAGGAACGCGTGGCGCTGCTCGAGACGGGTCGGGTGCGCATCAACAACCGCAACATCGAGGGCGTCATCCGCTCGCCGATCGACGGCTTCGTGCTGGAGACCCGCGTCGAGCAAGGGGATCCGGTCGTGCCGCTCAGCAACTTCCAGGAAGGCACGGTTCTGGTCACGATGGCCGAGATGAGCAACCTGATCTTTCGGGGCACGGTCGACGAAATCGACGTGGGACGCCTGAATGAGGGCATGCCGGCCATGATCAAGATCGGGGCCCTCCCCGAAGCGCGGATAGAAGGCGAAGTCTATTCGATCTCGCTGAAGGCCCGCACCGAGGACAACGCAACGGTGTTTCCGATCGAGATCATCCTGACAGATATCCAGGGTGCCGTCTTGCGGGCGGGCTACTCCGCCAATGCCGATGTGATCATCGAACGCCGTGACAGCATTCTGGTGATCCCGGAGCGCGTCATCGAGATCGCCGGGGACACGACCCGCGTCAAGGTGCTCGGCGACGGCGGTGTAACCGAAACTCGCGTGATCAAGACCGGTCTGAGCGATGCCGTGACGATCGAGGTGCTGGAGGGGCTGGAAGAGGGCGAGAAGCTCGTGGAGCCGCCTCCGCGCGAGATCAGCTGACATGTGGCGGATTCGTCGGGCGCTGCATGAGTTGTGGGAAGATGTCCGGGCCCAGAAGCTCCGGACGACGCTCACCCTGCTGGGGATTGCGTGGGGTACGGTCGCGGTCGTCGTGCTGCTCGCCTTCGGAACGGGACTCGAGCGGCACACGGTCAAACGGTTTCATGGCCTGGGTGATCGCATCGTGATTCTGTTCGGCGGGGAAACCACCAAGCCGTTCGCCGGGTTCGGCGACGGTCGACCCATTCGCCTGCGGGAAGCGGACGCCCAACTCCTGATGGACCAGGTCCCCGAAATCGTCCTGCTCAGTCCCGAATACGGCTCCCGCAGCGCCCCCGTGCGAAACGGCCGGGCCGTCGCGAATCCGAACATCACAGGGGTTTGGCCCTCCTATACGTACCTGCGCAATGTCATCGCGGAGGCGGGTGGGCGTTTCATCAACGACGACGATCTTGACCAGCGTCGAAGAGTGATCGTACTGGGCGATGGGGTTCGTGAACTGCTGTTCGAGAACGAGACGGGCGACGTGGTCGGTCGGCAGGTGTTGGTGGGGAACACGCCGTTCACCGTCATCGGGGTCATGCGTCCCAAGCAGCAGAGCTCGTCCTACAACTCGCGGGACCGGGACCGCGTGTTCATACCGGCCAGCACGCATCGGGCCATGTTCGGGCAGCGCTACGTCAACAACATCATCTACCGCACGTCCGGGGCGGAAGCCACACAGGCGGCCGAGCGCAAAGTCTACGAAGTGCTGGGCCGCAAGTATCGGTTTGATCCGACGGACGACGACGCGATTGGGGTGTGGGACACGACCGAGTTCGAGAAGATGTTCGGGTACCTGTTTCTCGCCTTCAACCTGTTCTTCCTGATCGTCGGCAGCTTCACGCTCACCGTCGGGGGTATCGGCGTCGCCAACATCATGTACATCGTGGTCAGGGAACGCACGAAGGAAATCGGCATCAAGCGCTCAGTGGGCGCGACCAGCCGAGACATTTTGCGGCAGTTCTTTTTCGAGAGTACGGCAATCGTGTTGATCGGTGCTTCCACCGGATTCCTGCTTTCACTCGGCATCGTGCGGCTGATGGCCTATATCCCGATTCGGGAGTTCGTCGGAGTACCGGTCATTTCGAGCAAAGTGGGGCTCATCACGATGGGCTTGCTGATGTTCGTCGCCCTTCTGGCCGGGTTCTTCCCTGCGAGGAAAGCGGCTGCCCTCGATCCGGTCGAGTGCCTCCGACAATGAACGGTCGGGGAGGATAGGGGAGGATGTGGAAGATCCTGCTGGCCGAGTTTCTCGGTGACCTGAAGGCGCAGCGCACCCGGTCGCTGCTTACCATGTTCGCGACCATGTGGGGCACCATCGCCATCGTTCTGCTGCTGGCTTTCGGTGAAGGACTCCGTCGATCCGTGTCGGCGGGTCTGTTGAATGCGGGCGAGAAGATCTTCATGGTATGGGGTGGTTCGACGACGAAACCCTGGGAGGGGCTCCCCCGCGGGCGTCGTATCAGACTCACCGAAGACGAACTGCGTCTGCTGCAGAAGTCGATCGACGAGGTGGACCTGGTCAGCCCCTCCTACGGTCGATGGGGTACGGCGCTCGGCTACGAGGATGTGAAGACCACGACCTATATGGAGGGTGTCTATCCCGCGTTTGCCGAACTGCGGAAGATGTTCCCCCAGACCGGCGGGCGGTTCATCAATGAACGGGATCTGGCGGAGAGGCGGCGAGTCCTGTTTCTGGGGGACTCTATCGCGGCGCGATTGTTCGGATCCGAGAATCCCGTGGGCAAGACGGTAGACGTCGATGGAGTCCCGTTCACCGTCATTGGTGTCATGCAGGCGAAGTTCCAGGACAGCAGCAACAACGGCCCGGACGAAGATCGGGCGATCATCCCCTCCTCGACCTTTTCGTCGATTTACGGACATCGATTCGTGAACCATCTCCTGGTGCAACCCAGGACGATCGAACGCGCCGCGGAGACTAAGCTGCGGATCTACGAGGTACTGGGCGCCCGCTTTCAGTTCGACCCTACGGATGAAGATGCGGCGCCGATGTGGGACTTCTTCGAGTCGGAGCATGAGACCAACATGGTCGGCTACGGGATCCAGATCTTCCTGGGACTGGTCGGCCTGTTCACGCTGCTCGTGGCAGGCGTGGGCGTCGCCAACATCATGTATGTGGTCGTCAGAGAACGGACGCATGAGATCGGAGTGAAGCTGGCGGTCGGGGCGAAGAAGAAGCATATACGCCAGCAGTTTATGTTCGAGTCCCTTGCGATTTCGCTGACGGGCGGGTTTACCGGTCTGTTCCTCGCGGCGGGTGTGGTGTTCCTCGTGGATCTTTTACCCGTGACGAACCCGGCGATGCAGTACATTGCCAACCCGAAACTGTCCTGGCCGATCAGCGTTGCATGCGTTTCGATCCTGGTGATGATCGGTCTCGCGGCCGGGTATTTGCCGGCCCGCCGGGCGGCGGCCGTCGATCCGGTCGACTCCCTGCGTTACGAATAGCTGGAATAAAGGAGACGTTCGGTGGAAGAACTGGTGTTTGCCCTGATACCGATCACTCTATTCCTGACGATCGGCGGCGTACTCGTGTTCCGACCTCTGACCAAGCGGCTTGGGCTGATGCTGGAGGCGAATGCGGCGAACAAGCGCTCGGAAGAGATCGATCGAATTCAGTATGAGCACATACGGGCCATGCTGGATGCGCAAAATCTGAAGATCGCAACTCTCGAGCAGCGGATCGAGTTCAGTGAATCGCTGTTGGAGGCCCGAGCTGCCAACCTTATGGCCCCGCGGCAGGGTCCACGTGAGCTGACGTGACGGGCAGGTCAGGCGTCTTCCATCACCTGGGGAAGACTGTTATGCCGGCTCGGATTCCAAACGTCGAAGCGTGGGTCGACGTGTCCCCGAACTTCTGACCGGCCACCTCGAGATCGCCAAGCCGGAGCCAGGAGAACGAGCCGGCGACATCGATGTTCACGGCTTCCGAAAGCGGGACATCAACGCCCACGTTCGCTCCCAGTTCGAAGCCTGATCTGACCCTTCCACGCAGGGTCGTGCCGGCACCGCAGATGAGTTCGCTGCAGAATTCGTCATCGGAGAGGCGGGTGTATCCCACTGTGCCCTGGACATAAGGGATTACGGAAGTTTCGCGATCCACGATCTGCCAGGCCGCCTGCGCGTAGATGCTCGTCTTGTTGAGAGCATCTCCAGGTCCGTCGGTCGAGAACCGCGTATAGGAGCCTCCCACGCCCAGTCGGGCCGGCGTCCCGGCGGGTTGAAAGAACAGTCCTCCTGCCGCGCCGAAGCCGGAGCCCACGGAATCCCCGACGCTGCCGCCTACTTGAGCGAACAGGATGTCCGCTGTGAACCCGAAGCCCGTCTTCTCGGCCGTCTGCTGCCGGAACTGGGCGAATCCAGGGTTCGCGCCCGCCACAGTGGCGATCACGGCAAGTGCCATAATTCGCATTCCGATCAACTCCTCGTGTCTTGGGGCGGTCCCTATGGTACTCGCGAGACTCGCGGATCGCCGTGTCCTTGTCAACGCGCTATATACTTGCTGCTTCCGGTGTATCTGCCGCATCTTTCCAAGTAGGGGGCAGTTTGAGCTTCCGCCAGACCGAAGGGCTGAATGAGCATCGAGCGGGAAGATAGCGGCCGGAAAGTTCCGAGTTGGCAGAGTCAGACTGAAAGCCAGCCGGACACCGGCGCATATCATATATGGACCCCACGCCCGCTGCTGCGCAGCGTGTACTGGAAGCCGGTCCCCGCGCCGCCGCACGATCTCGTCTCGTCCGCGTACGAGATCTTCGTCGACCAACGGGCGTTCCTGGCCATGCACGAGCATGTCTGGCAGACGCCGTCCAACCGGGTGCCGTTTGGCTACCTGATGGGAGACCTGTGCGAGGATCCGAACGCCAATCGGCGGTTCGTGATCATCACCGGCGCGGTGCCCGCCCGGTTCGCCTTCGACGAAACGGCGGACCAGCAGATTCCTCGCGAAGCGAGCCTGGCGCTCCGTCTGGAGATTGATCGGCGTCGAGGGATGCTCGTGGGTTGGTACCACCGCCACCTGGAAGGGCCGGTGGGACTCTCCGAGCAGGACCTGGCGACACACAGGACCGCATTCACGGAACCCTGGCAGAGTGCCTTCCTGTTCGTGGGCGATGGCTCCCGATCGGCGGGGGGTTGCTTCCGAACCACGCCGGCCGGCCTGTCGGGAGACCTTCCGTTTCCCTTCTACGAAATGGCAAGCAACGAGTCCCTTCTCGCACGGGGACTGAAGCGTTCGTATCTGGACTGGGACAACTACGAAACCGTCGACGAAATCAGGTCGGAGCCGCAGCCCCGGCCAGCGTTGATCGTGCCTGTCTCGAAACCTGAACCCGCACCGGAACCCGAACCCGAGCCGGAACCCGAACCCGAGCCGGA
>JAOTWC010000105.1 GCA_029863105.1 Gemmatimonadota bacterium
ACCCGCGTTCAACGCAGGCCGGAGGCCATTCAGGTACGATCGATGCACGCGCAGGAGCACCTCGGACACCGTCGCATCGACGCCCGGGAACGCATCGTCTGGCTGCAGCTCCATGCCGTCGAACAGGATGCGCCGCGCCAGGCTGTATCCGTTCGTGTGGAGCCCGGTGGACGGGAACGCGATGAGAGACAGGCCCGGCCGGACGGCGTCCTTGCCCGGGATCTCCCAGACGCGCCGCCCCACGATGAACCCCGCAAGATCGTACGTGCCGGGATCGTATACGCCCGGCATTTCCGCCGTCTCTCCGCCGAGCAAGGCGCACCCGTTGCCTCTGCATCCGCGCGCCACACCCCGGATCACCGACTCGGCCACCTCGGCATCCAGTCTTCCGCAGGCGAAGTAGTCGAGGAAGAACAGCGGCTCGGCACCTTCGGCGAGAATGTCATTCACGCAGTGATTGACCAGGTCCTCACCGACCGTGTCATGCACGCCGGCGGCAGCGGCGACGAGAACCTTCGTGCCGACGCCATCGGCGCTGGCGATCAGGTCAGCAGCCGAATCAAGGTGGAACTGCGCGCCGAAGGCACCGAACGCGCCGGTCGCTCCGTCGGTGCGCGTCGAATCGACGACGGCCTTGAGGCGCGCGGTCAGTCGCTCGGCGGCCCGGAGATCCACGCCTGCCTCCGCATAGCTCACCGTGTGTCTCTCATCACCCATCGGATTCTCCCTCTCGGAGCATCCTTTCGGGGGCTGACAACCCCAGCACGGCCAGCCCCTGTTGGAGCGTGAGCCGCACAGCGGCTGCCAGCATCAGGCGGGCATCTCGGGCCGGTCCGTCCGCCAGGACCCGTCGATCCGCTTCTACGTTGCCTTCGTGGTACCAGGCGTTGACCACGGAAGCCAGTTCTTCGAGATACGTGCATACGACGTGTGGAGCCCGGGCATTCGCGGCGGCGGAAATCCGTTCGGGCAGCCGCAGAATCGCCTTCGCAACCTCGCGCTCCGACTGCAGCGACAGGGCCGACAGGTCTATGGCCCGCAGATCCAGATCCGCCGGATTCACGCCTGCCCGCTGGAAGATGCTGCACATCCTGGCGTGCGCATACTGGACCTTGTAGACGGGATTGGCCTCGGAGGTATCGAGGGCGAGACTCAGATCGAAATTCATCGGAACCTCGGCCCGACGCATGAGGAAGAAGTAACGAGCGACGTCGGTTCCGGTTTCGACAAACAGGTCGCGCAGGGTCACGAACGTGCCCGCACGCTTGCTCATTCGCACTTCCTCGCCACCTTTGAGAACCTTCACGAGCTGGATGATCAGGACCTCGAGAAATTCCCGTCCCGCACCTACCGCCTCCAGGGCTCCCTGCATGCGCTGGACATGGCCGTGATGGTCCGCACCCCAGACATCGATCGCCAGTTCGAACCCACGCCGTTGTTTGTCCAGATGATATGCGATATCGGTGACGAAATAGGTGTGGGACCCGTCGCTCTTGACGAGGACGCGGTCCTTTTCATCTCCGAAGTCCGTGGTCCGCAGCCACAGCGCTCCGTCGGAGCGATACGCGTGCTCGTCATGGTCCAGGCGGTCCAGCAACGACGCGACCAGGCCCGACTCGAACAGAGAACTCTCGTTGACGAACCCATCCATTCGAACCCCGAACGCGACGAGATCTTCCTGTTGCTCCCGCCGAAGAATGTCCGCGGCATCTCGAGCGAACAACTCGACTCTTTCGCCCGCCTCCATCGCGATCAGCTGGCCCTCGCCCCGCCCGGCGGCTATCTGCGCCGCGACTTCCGCCACGTAAGCTCCCTGGTAGCCACCCTCCGGCGGGCCGGCGACCCCGCCGCGCGCCTCCTGAAACCGGGCCTCGACGGATTCCCCCAGCAGGTCGATCTGCCTGCCGGCGTCGTTCACGTAGAACTCCCGGACCACCTGGTGGCCCGTCCACTCGAGCAACGAGGCGACGGCATCGCCAATGGCCGCCCCCCGTCCGTGCGCAACGTGGAGCGGACCCGTCGGGTTGGCGCTCACGAACTCGACGTTCACGCGCCTCGGGGTCTCGGCCGGGCTGCGGCCCCAGGCGTCCCCGGCCTCGAGTGCTCCGACGATTCCGTCCCAGACCTGACGGTCGTCGAGCCGGAAGTTCAGGAAACCGGGCCCTGCCACCTCAACCGAAACGACCCCGGCTCGCTCCCTGTCGAGCTCGGACGCGATTGATTCGGCGATGTCCCTCGGCGCACGACGCAACGAACCGGCGAGCACGAGAGCGACGTTGGACGCCAGGTCCCCGTGCTCAAGTTCCGCAGGGCGCTCGATGCGGACCTCGCACCCGGGTGGAGCTCCGACGGCGACCGCCGCGCGCTGAAGTTCATCGCGGAGCGCTGCCACACCAGTCAGGGCTACCGGACTATCTGGATTCATTCTTCACTGGCCTGTTTGGCCGACTTAGTGTTCGATCCTTCCGAAGGAGTCTTCTCGGACGTCGCTTCGGTGCCCGACGAGTCCACTTTCGGGCCGCTCGACGCAAGCGAACCGGACTTGTAATCCGTCGCGTAGAAACCCGTCCCTTTGAACACCAGTCCGCCACCGCTTGAGATTAGTCTCTTCACGCGGCCTCCACAGTCCGGACATTCGTTGAGCGGTTCGTCGGCCATCTTCTGAAACTGCTCGAACTCTTTGCCGCACTGCGCGCATCGATACTCATAAGTAGGCATGTATGTGCGTCGTCTCCCGCGTCTCAGCTAGGTTGGTAGCTTCCCCAGCGGCGTCTCAACACGCCGCTGATTTCGCCCACGGTCGCCCTGGCCCTGACGGCCTCGATGATCGGCGGCATGAGGTTGTCGACACCCGTCGCTGCCTCGCCGACCACGGCAAGACAGCGCCGAACGACCGCATCGTCGCGCCGGGCGCGGGCGCGCGCCAGTCGGTTCTTCTGCGTGGACTCACGTTCCTGGAATGCCGGCGTCTCGAGGTCGGGCGCCGTGTCGGATTCCCGGTAGGCGTTCACGCCTACGATCCGCCGTTCCCCACTCTCCACTTCCAGCTGGTGCCGATACGCCGCCATGTGGATCTCCTCGACCATGAAGCCGATCGCCTCTCCCGCGCCACCGAGTTCCTCGATCTTGGCAAGATAGGCGAGAGCCGCGGCTTCCAACTCCGACGTGAGCGCCTCGACGTAATAGGATCCGCCGAGCGGATCCGCCGTGGCGGTTACGCCCGATTCTTCCGCGATCACCTGTTGCGTGCGCAGCGCCAGACGGGCGGCCGAGGCCGTCGGGAGCGCCAGGGCCTCGTCGTAGCCGTTCGTATGCAACGACTGCGTGCCCCCCAGTACGGCGGCAAGGGCCTGAACCGCCACCCGAACGACATTGTTCAGCGGCTGCTGTGCGGTGAGCGTGGAGCCCGCCGTCTGCGTATGGAACCGCAGCCGGCAGTTCCCCTCCGAAGCACCGAACTCCCCGGCCATGAGGCGCGCCCACATCCGGCGGGCGGCCCGGAACTTGGCCACCTCCTCGAACAGATCGTTGTGCGCCGCAAAGAAGAAACTCAGTCGGGGCCCAAACGTTTCGATGTCCAGTCCCGATGCGAGCGCCCGGCGCACGTACTCCCGAGCATTGGCCAGAGTGAAGGCAAGCTCCTGCGCCGCCGTCGCTCCCGCTTCTCGCATGTGGTAGCCACTGATCGAGATGCTGTTCCAACGCGGCACGTCCGACCCGCAGAAGGAGATCACGTCGGTCACGAGCCGCAGGCTGGGCTCCACCGGGTAGATGTAGGTGCCCCGAGCAACAAACTCCTTGAGAATGTCATTCTGGACCGTACCGGACAGCCGGTCCCGTGCAATCCCGCGCTCATCCGCGAGCGCCACGTACAGAGCCAGGAGGATCGCGGCGGTCGAGTTGATCGTCATCGACGTGGATACCCGATCCAGCGGGATTCCGTCGAACAGCGTGTCCAGGTCGTCGAGCGTGTCGATCGCCACGCCGACTCGACCCACTTCGCCCACCGCCAGCGGGTCGTCCGAGTCGAGGCCCATCTGAGTGGGCAGGTCGAAGGCCACGGAAAGTCCTGTCTGGCCCGCATCCAGGAGATACCTGAATCGACGGTTCGTATCCTCGGCCGTGCCGAACCCGGCGTACTGGCGCATGGTCCACAGCCGACCCCTGTACATGTCGGCATAGATCCCGCGCGTGAACGGAAAGCCACCCGGCTCTCCCAGGTCTTCGGTCGGATTGAACGACCCGGGACGAGGAGGGCCGTATGACGATTGTATGGTATCTGATATTCTTGTGTTCACATTGTTTACGTCATTCATCTCATGTACTTTCTGGCTCTACGGCAATCAACGGATCATCCCTGTCCACCGTCGCGCCCTCCGCAACGTGGACGCACGTCACGATTCCTGCCGAATCCGCCCGGAGTTCGTTCTCCATCTTCATCGCCTCCATGACCACCAGGCTTTCACCGGCCCTCACGTTCTGACCGACGGCGACGGCAATTCGCACGATCAGGCCCGGCATCGGCGCCCGAAGGGTCGACCCGCCGGCAACGGGAGCCGCAACGGCTGCGAGCTCCCGGATGCGATGCGCCCGCTCATCATCCACTCGCACTTCGAAGACTCTGCCCCCCAGGTTCAGCTCCCAACCCTTCTGAGACCGGCGTGCGTAGCCTCTGGCCGTTCGATCCCGGAACCGGACGAGGATCCGCTCGCCGGGAGACAGGACCTCGACGTGGCAGGGTTCGCGGATGCCATCAAGCGTGACCTCGTCGGGTGCCACCTCCACCAGGCGCTCGCCGCCTCCTGCGTCCGCATGGTACTTCATGGCAGATCCCCACGACGAGTTCTGCCCATCCACACGATGACCTCGACGTGAGCCGTCTGGGGGAAGGCATCGAAGGGCTGGACTTCCAGGATTTCGAAATGCGTCGAGAGTTCCGCGAGATCACGGGCCAGGGTCGCCGGGTCACAACTGACGTACGCCACACGCGGGACATCGGAGCAGACCAGGGTTGAGCGAACCTGCCCGGTCAACCCGGATCTGGGCGGATTCACGACGACGACGTCGGCACCCCGCGGCAGGTCCGGGTGATCTTCCGCCCTCCCGCACACAACCTCGACGTGCGCCCCCGCCCGCGTCGCCGCAGCTCGACATGTCTCCGCCGCTTCCGGGTCTACTTCGCAGGCTGCGGCGTCGCCGCCCGACTGCGACCAGCGGATGGCGCGGGCTCCCACACCGGCGTAGAGGTCGACGAGCCTGAGGCCGGCCGGCGCGCCGACGCGTTCGTCGAGCCAGGCATCCATCTCCTGCGAGACGGCACGATTGCACTGCAGGAACACCTTCGGGGAGAGAGCATACTCCAGACCCTGCCAGGATTCGGAAAACGTCGGCTCGCCCGCGAGCAACCGCTCGCGGCCTGCCGCATCGTGCCACCAGTAGCTCTCCAGCCCGACGACTCGCTCCTCCACGATGCCCGGCTCGCCCGGCTCGGTCCCTCCCTCCGCGTGCAACGCGACTCGACCTGTTGAACTGGCCCGTATGGTCAGGCGCAGTTCACCGCCGGAAGGCAGACCCTCACCCGTCGAGAGCGCCTCGACCGCAGCTCGAATCGGTGGCTCCGCGAGCAGACAATCCGTAATCGGGACGACGCGGCCCGGGTTCCCGAGGGCTCGATAGCCGACGGCCGGGCCCCGAACCGTGAGAGTGATTCGATTTCGATACTGCACGGACG
>JAOTWC010000106.1 GCA_029863105.1 Gemmatimonadota bacterium
GGGCTGAAGGTCGCACCCGTCTGGTACATCGTGACCGTACCGAGAATCAGGAAGGCGGCGGCCGTTATGCCCGTGCCGATGTAGCCGATCCGGAAGTCCATCATCACGTGGCGCATCTCGGACCGGTATCCGAGCTCCCGGTCCTTGGCGAGCGTCCACAGCGAACTCCAGACCGACAGGTCGATCGGAGAGGGCATCCAACCGGCGAGTGCGAGGAGAAAGGCGAAGGAGACGAAGGCGCCGTCGGCCGTGCGCGGCACAAGCGCCAGACTGCCGAAATCGAGCTGCGGAGCCGCCACCGCTGCGGCCGTGACTGTCGAAATCGCCAGCACGACGAGGATCGCCTTCACGGCGACGTCGAACACCTTGAACCGTCCCACCAGTATGAGCGCCGCACAAACCAGGCAGATCAACGCCGCGACGATCCAGATGGGCCAGGCCAGCCCGAACACGCGGAGGAACAGCGAACTCGTGAACAGGACGACCGCCGTCTGCACGATGACGGCGGTCGATACGGTGATCAGGAGATACAGCCATACGGCCCAGCGTCCGATCGAGCGGTATCCCTCCACGAGGCTCTGTTCCGTGGCCGCCGCGAATCGGGGCCCATAGTCGAAGAACGGATACTTGACCAGCAGGGCGAGCAGGATGATGCCCGCCAGAGACAGGCCACCGAGCGCACCTGCCCGCGTGGACTGTACAAGGTGGGAGACGCCGATCGCGGCAGCCGCCCACATGAGACCCGGGCCCAGACTGGCCCGCAGGGTGCGCCGGGCCGAGTCCGGCGTCATGGGCCTCTCAGGCCACTCGCGGATGCGGGCTCAGAGAGCGTCGATCGCCGCAATGACCTCATCCTCCGTGCAGTGCCTGCCTGTCGCCTTCTTCGAGTAGACGAGCCGGCCACCTACGACGACTTCGAACGCCCCGCCTCCTGACGGAATGAGCTCGACGTTCACGTCTCCGTACTTCTGTTCGAGCGTTGCCGCCAGACCGACGGCTCTGGGCTCGTAGTTTCACATCGTGCAGTATTCGATCGATACTTCCATGTGCCCTCCTTTCGTTGGGGGTCGTATCCCGTCCGTCAGTTCGCCGCGTCCGCCTCCGCCTCGGTCCGATACAGGCGGCCGCTGTCCGTCTCCTCGACGATCCGATCCAGGTCGTACACGACGTCCAGTGCCTCCCGGATCGCACGCACATCGACCATCACGTTGCGCCCGCGCTCGGGCAGGTAGATGAAGTCGCGCGACAGGCCCTCGATGTTCCGGTCGAAGTTCAGGCCGACCAGTTCGAGGTCCGGCGTGACGGCGGGAGATCCGGAATTCCCGCCGTAGGAATCCGTCGTCGACACGAAGTTCAGCGGAGTGGACAGATCCAGGCCCTCGGGGGGCGTCTGCCAGCGGGGGGGCAGTGCCCAGTCCTCGGCGCCGCCGTGTCCGAAATACCGGTCGTAGACCCCGTAGAACGTGGTCATCGGAGGCGCGAGCGTCCCGTTATATCTGTACCCCTGCACCCTCCCGTCCGCGATGCGGGGTGACGAGGATCCGTCCGGCGGGATGCTGCCGCCGTACACCGCAAACCGCGCCCGGCCGAGATCGCTGGCCAGCGCGGCCTCGCGCCGTCCCAGGGCCTGGGAATCCTCCCCGTAGGACGCCAGCAGCGGCGCGAGCGTGGCGGCCAGCCGCATCGCCGGATCGTCCGCCATGTCCTCGCCACCGTCGATGATCGCGGCAGCCGCTTCTTCCGAGGCGAGCCGCGAGTTCGCGAGCCACCAATCGGCAGCATCCTCGGGCGAGTGGCCCTCCAGTGCCTCGCGCGTCAGTTCGGAATCCGGCAGATAGCGTGCGAAGTCGGCCAGGCGAGCCGCAAGCAACCGACGCTCGAGACCGGCCGGCCGGGCGGACACGCCGGTGAGGTTTCGGGCGGCCTGGGCGAGCTGAGCCTCCTCCGCTCCGCTGCTTCGAGCCTCGACATATTCGTGGGCGGCCATCGCCCGGCGGATCAGGCTCGATTCGAGGAAGCCGCTGCCGAACGCCAGGAACGCACCGAAGTAACCCGCCAGGGCACGGTTCCCTTGCTGCACTTCTGCGATCTGTTCGAACAGATCGCCGTACATGGTGTTCAGTTCGGGATCCGCGGCAATCGCCTCGCGAAGCTGCCGGTCCGCGTCGGCCTTCCGGGCGATGATCATCGCGTCACCCAGCGCGTCGATCCGGCCCAGTGAGGCCTTGAGGCTGTTAGACAGGCCGAACATGGAGTTCCGCATGTCGAGTCGCTCCGCCGTCTCCGGATCCTCCGCCCGGAACGCGCCCATTGCCCCGTGCCGGCTGTCGAGGAGCTGAATCAGCCCGGGCACCTGGACGTCCCGCTGGTATTCGAGCTGAGCCACCGTCTGGAGCCGGTTCGTGCGGCCCGGATTCCCGATGATGAACACGGGGTCTCCTGGCGACACGCCCTTGCCCCAGTTCAGGTAATGCGTCGGCTGGAACGGCTCGCCATCCTGCCCGTAGACGCGCAGGAACGCGAAGTCGAGTGCGTATCGTGGATACGTGAAGTTGTCGGGATCGCCGCCGAAGAACCCCATGTTCAGTTCGGCTGCAGCGACCAATCGGACGTCGGTGAACCGACGGAACACGTAAGCCGAATACCGGCCGCCGTTGTACAGCGGAACGATCTGCACCCAGACGGAATCCGAGCCCATCGGGTGCTCCGCCAGCAGGCGCGCCGTGATCTCCGCCGACACGGACTCCTGCGCTTCGGCACGGCCGTCCTCTCCGGCCGCATCGAGCGCCGAGAGGATTTCGTCGCTGACATCGTTCACCGAGATCAGCTGATCGGCGAAGTAGCCGGGTATCGGTCGTTCGTCCGCCAGATCTGTCGCAAAGAACCCGTTGTCGAGCAGTCCTTCGCCCTCCCGGCTCACGGCGGACACCCGGCTCCGGACGCAGTGATGGTTTGTGACGACGAGACCGTTCGGCGACACGAACGAGGCGCTGCAGCCGGGCACGCGCAGCACGGACAGCCGGGCGCGCTCGAACCAGTCGGCGTTCGCGTCGAACCCGTAGGTCTCCGAGAAGTACTCCATCGGCGCGTATTCGAATGTCCACATCTTGCCGAAGTCGAACCGACCCATGCGGATCGTATCCAGATCGACGCCACCGACCTGCCCACTCAGCGGAACGGGCGCGACCAGCATGCCCAACGCCGCCAGAGCGATGGCCGAACGACGGAAGTTTCGTATCGCGTTCATGATCTCATTCCTCACGTGTGTCATTGCGGGGCTCCGGGACAATATCCTGCCGCACACGGGCATTATGGGGAGACGACTGAGCGCCGGCCATCGCAGCACAGGCTTCGACCGCTGCCGCCAGGAATGCCGCGACCCCTTCCGGCCCGGCGCGAAGCGTCGCTTCCCCGTGCAGCACCGCCCCGATCCAGTTCTCGGTGTGCCAGACCGCTCCCGCGGGCAGAGGCGGCAGGTCCGGATCCTCGGGGTACGGCCACGGCGTGACGTACCAGTACGGCTCGGCGTACGTCGCATCTCCCGGTGTCATGCCCGCGCCCACGCTGCGCGCCTGTTCGGGATCCGGCTCCGCCTCCGCGGCGTCGAGCGGAATCAGCACGGCAATGTCGAAGTGGTGCGGCCAGCAGCGTACGGCGCTCGCCGACGGCCAACCGGTGCGAAGCGCGGCAAGGGCCTCGTGCGAGGCGTGGAACCACCCCGCGAGTTCCGCGAGGTCGTCGGGGTCGGCATCGAACGGCGCGCCCTCGCGCACCGGATGGGCCGGTACGTCGGGTTCCCCGACCTCGAGACGTCCGATGCCGTCCGGCAGGCCGGCCAGCCAGCCCAGCGCCTCGTCCAGCGTTCGTCCGCGGAGGGCGAACTCGTGCGCATCGGCGCCGGTCCGCTCCAGCCGGTAGGCAAGTTCGACAGGGTCGAACTGCAGGCGGCGGCCATCCGGATCGGCCCCGGTGTTGAACCTGCGGCTCTCCGGATCCCAGGTCAGCGAGCTGTGGCTGGCATCGGGCTGCGCTTCGATCCGGGCGTCCCCGAACCTCGCCAGTACCTGCACCGCCCAATGGACCTGGAGCCGGGCATCCAGCAGGCTCATGCGCCAGGCTTCGCAAGACCGACGCCCGCGTAGGCGACGCCGGAAAGGCGTGCCATGTCATGTTTCCAGGTCGTGAGGTCGTCCGTCGAAAAGTCCGCCAGTCGGGAATGTCCGCATGCACGCGCCAGGATCTTCATCAGGTCGACTGTCGCCCCCAGGTAATTCGCCAGTCTCTGCGCCGATGCCTCGACAACAAGGCGCTGCCGGAGATGTTCCTTTTGCGTGGCGATTCCGACGGGGCAGTTGTTGGTGTGGCACGCCCGCATGCCGAGGCAACCGATCGCCTGGAGCGCGGCGTTGGAGATCGCTACGCCGTCCGCGCCGAGCGCCAGTGCCTTCACGAAATCCGACTCGGTTCGCAGCCCGCCGGTGATGATCAGCGTCACTTCGCCCGCACCGCTGCTGTCCAGGTGGCGGCGCGCCCGCGCGAGGGCCGGGATCGTCGGCACCGAGATGTTGTTCTTGAAGATCTCAGGCGCCGCGCCGGTGCCTCCGCCCCGGCCATCGAGGATCACGTAGTCGACCCCGATTTCGAGAGCGAAATCCAGGTCCCGTTCGATGTGCTGCGCCGACAGCTTGAAGCCGATCGGTATGCCGCCCGTTACTCCGCGCACCTCCTCCGCCACGCTCCGGAAATCGCCCGGTGTCGCGAGGTCCGGAAACCGCGACGGGCTGATCGCGTCCTGGCCCGGCTCCAGCCCCCGCACGCCCGCGATCCGCGCGGACACCTTCGTGCCGGGAAGATGGCCGCCCGTGCCGGTCTTTGCCCCCTGCCCTCCCTTGAAATGGAACGCCTGGCAGACTTTCACCCGGTCGAGGCTCCAACCGAACTTTGCCGACGCGAGTTCATACAAGTAGCGGGAGTTCGCTTGCTGCTCTTCGGGGAGCATGCCGCCCTCGCCCGAGCAGATGCCCGTGCCGGCCAGTTCCGCTCCGCGGGCCAGCGCGACCTTCGCTTCTTCGCTCAGCGCTCCGAAGCTCATATCGCTCACGAACAGCGGAATGTCGAGCGTCAGCGGCCTGGCGGCGCCCGGCCCGATCACCAGCGACGTGGCGACATCCGCGTCGTCCGCCAGCGGCCGCTCCGCGAGTTGTGCAGTCAGAATCTGAATATCGGCCCATCCCGGAAGCTCGGGAGCCGGTACCCCCATCGCCGAGACCTTGCCGTGGTGCCCCCACGACGTCAGGCCCTCCCGCGCCAGCGTCTGGATGTACTGGTTGTGTGGCTCCTCGGGCGTTCCGTGCACGTCCGCGTACAGCCCCAGGTACGCGTCTCGGTCGTAGGGTTGCGGATGTTCTTCCGCCCATGCGGCCACGGCCGGGGCATCCACCAGGACGGCGTCGGCGTCGTGGTCCACCCACGCCGGGAAGCGTTGCAGGGCTTCGGAGTTCTCGTAGGCGCTGACGCCGGTGTCCAGTCGATAGTCCCAGTAGTGAACCCCGCAGATCAGGTTGTCGCCATCCACGTGGCCGTCGGACAGGAGCGCACCCCGATGCAGGCAGCGTCCATACAGGACAGACACGGCGTCGTCATGACGAACGACGACCAGGTCAACCTCGCCGACCAGTGCATAGGCAGGCTGCCGGTCTCTCAGTTCGCTCCACGTCGCGAT
>JAOTWC010000107.1 GCA_029863105.1 Gemmatimonadota bacterium
GCTTGAGGGCCGTATCTTCGCAGGCCACGAGCGTCGCCGGGGCGGCCCATCTGCTCAACCTGATCCCGACTGCCGATCCCGTCGTCGCGCGGGAGAGGCTGGCCCAGGCCGACGAGATGGTTTCGCTCGTACTCCGGCATGACTGGATGCCTCCGCCGATTCCGGAAGCGCATCCGGTCCTCCGCCGGCTGGCTGTCGCGGGCTCGGTGCTCGACGTGGAGGATCTGCACGAAGTGGTCGCGCTCCTCGCAGCGTCGAAGAGTGCGCGAGGGGACCTGCGTCGGGACCCGGAGGGCTTGCCGAGGCTGGCGAAGCTGGCCGAAGCCCTCATCGTCGATGCTCCGCTCCAGGAACGCCTGGCCTCGTCGCTCGGGGCTTCGGGTGGTGTGGCCGACGGAGCGAGCCGTGAGTTGCGGCGCCTGCGTGGCGAGTTACGCGGCAGTCGGAGCCGGCTCGTGAAACGTCTGGAAGTGTTCATCGGGACACTCCCCGACCGTCACCAGGTTCCGGATGCATCCGTGACGCTCCGCGCCGGCCGGTACTGCGTCCCGATTCGACGCGAGGCGGCGGCGAGGGTCGGGGGAATCGTTCACGACGAATCGGCGACGCACCAGACGCTGTTCGTCGAGCCGCCGATGGCAATCGAGGACATGAACCGCATTGCCGGACTCGAGCGGGACGAAGCTCGGGAAGTGCTGAGAATCCTCGCGGAGCTTACGGAGGCGGTGCGGCCGATCGCTCCCGAACTGCATCAGGCATTCGAGGCTCTGGCCGAGGCGGATTCCCTCCAGGCTCGAGCGAGGTTCGCCCTGGTTCATGGAGGCTCACGGCCGGAACTGCTGGACCCGGGAGTTCAGGCGGATTTCGAGATCGTCGACGGGATCCACCCGCTTCTGCTGGCAGGCGGAGAACCGGCCGTGCCGTTCTCATTGCGGCTCGGCCCCGGGGAAAACGTCTTGCTGATCAGCGGTCCGAACGCCGGGGGCAAGACGGTCACCCTCAAGGCGATCGGCCTGCTATCGGCCCTGGCCCAATCGGGCGTGATTCCTCCCGTAGCCTCGGGCACGTGTCTGCCCGTGTTCGACGGGTTCTTCGCCGTGATCGGTGACGAGCAATCGATCTCCGCCTCGCTGTCGACGTTCAGCGCCCAGGTGGCGGCGCTCGGACAGATTCTCGATCGGGCCGGAGCGGCCAGCCTCGTGCTGCTTGACGAAATCGGAGGAAATACGGACCCGGCCGAGGGCGCGGCACTGGCGGCCGCCGTCCTCGTCCGGTTGTCCACCACCTCGCGCCTCACGGTCGCGACGACACACCTGGGTGCGCTCAAGCAACTGGCGGCAGAGACGCCTGCCGTAGTGAACGCGTCTCTCCAGTTCGATGCCAAAGCCCTGCGACCGTCGTTCGTACTGGTCCGGGACAGACCGGGGCGAAGCTATGCCCTGGAGATCGCGTCGCGGCTCGGTCTGCCGCCTGACCTTGTGGACGCAGCCCGGGCACGGCTGCGAAGTTCGGATCGGCGGATGGAACAGGTGCTCAAGGAACTGGAAGATACGGAGGCGAACCTGCGCGAGCTTGAGTCGGGCGCGCGAGCCGAGACGCAAATTCTCTCTCGCCGGGAGTCCGAACTCGAGGACCGGGCACGCGAGTTGGCCCGATGGGAAAAACGGCTGGAGCAAGAAGCGCGTACGAGGACTGAACGGTATCTCCTGGATGCGCGCCAGGAGGTGGAGCGGGCGATCGAAGAGTTGCGAAAGGCAGGGAAGGACGCCGGGCCGGATGCTCCCGGCAACGCCCGCCGTGCGATCGAAGACATGGTGAGAGCCAATCGCCTGGCTGGGCCGGACGAGGCGCAGGGGGCCAAACCGACCTCCGTCCCAACCGAGGATCTGCAACCCGGGGATCTCGTCGCTTCTCGTTCTCTAGGTGTCACCGGCCAGGTGTCGGAAGTCAGGTCGTCCCACGTGATCGTCGAGGCCGGCGGCGTAAGGCTCACGCTCGCCAGGGACGATCTGGAGGTGGCGCGGCCCGGGAAAGAGCGCCGGCGGAAGACTGTCGATCGCCCGGCCCCGCAATGGCCACAGCTGGAGGCAAGGTCAGAGGTGGACGTGCGAGGCCTCCGGGTAGACGAACTGAGCGGGCCGCTATTGGCCGCCGTGGACGCGGCTGTCGTGGCGGACCTGGGTCGTCTCCTGGTGATCCACGGGAAGGGCACGGGGGCGCTCCAATCAGAAGTGACTCGCCTGTTGCGACAGGATCCCCGGGTGATCTCGCTCCGGCCCGGAAGCTTTGACGAAGGCGGGTCCGGCGTTACCGTACTTGAACTGAAAGGCGGTACGATCTGAGCGTCGGCGGGGCATGGTAAGCGACACACTGGTGGAGGAGATCCGAGAGCGGGCGGATATCCTGGAAATCTGCGGTGAGGCCGTGCGCCTCAAGCGCACCGGCAGGACCTGGCGCGGGCCCTGTCCCCTGCATGGGGGTGAGGGCCCTAACTTTTCGGTGGACCCCGCCCGAGGCATCTTCAAGTGTTTCGTGTGCGGCGAAGGTGGGGACGTATTCGCCTTTGTCATGAAGCAGTCGGGGCTCGACTTTCCGGCCGCCGTCCGCCACGTGGCGGAAAAAGTCGGGATCGAAGTGCCCGAGTTCGATGCGGGCCGGGAAGATCCGTGGGCCCACATCCGGGAAGCGCTGGCCTTCGCCGGCGAATGGTTCACCGCTCAACTGCTGGATGAACGAGCCGGGGCCCGGGGTCGTGAATACCTGGCCGCAAGGGGAATCCCCGACGAGTTCTGGGGGACGTTCGGGATGGGCCTGGCGCCCGAAGGCTGGCGGGGGCTGATGGATGCCGCCCGGTCGCGCGGCCTGGCTGACGAGGTGCTGGCGGCCGCCGGCCTGTCCGCGACCAGTGAACGGACGACCGAGCCGTACGATCGCTTCCGTGATCGCCTGATGTTCACGATTCACGACCTGCGGGACCGGCCCATTGGCTTTGGTGGCAGGTCGCTCGGGTCGGACCCCGGCACCCCGAAGTACATCAATTCTCCCGAGTCGCCGATCTTCCACAAACGCAGCACGCTGTTCGGTCTGAACCGGTCGCGGCACGCCATGCGACGAGAGGGATTCGCCCTGATCGGCGAGGGGTTCATGGACGTGATCGGGTTGCATGTGCACGGGTTCGATACGGCCGTCGCACCTCTCGGTACCGCCCTCACATCCGAGCAGGCTGAGTTGATAGCCAGGTACGCCTCAAAGGTCTATCTGATGTACGACAGCGACGCGGCGGGATTGAAGGCTACGTTTCGCGCGGGGGATGCGCTGCTCGCCGTCGGAGTGCACCCGCTGGTCGTGAGCCTGCCGTCCGGAGAGGATCCGGATTCCTTGTTGAGGGCGTCGGGCCGCGAAGCGTTGGATGCATTCATCGGTGACGCCGTGGACATCCTCGACCGGAAGCTCCAGATCCTCGAGCGCCAGGGCTACCTCGAATCTACGGAAGGACGCCGACGCGCCGTCGACGGGCTTCTCAGCACGCTGAGGGCTGTCCGGGATCCCGCGCTCAGGGATCTCTATCTCGGGCGGGCCGCCGAGGCGACCGGCGTTCGACGAGAAACGCTCGTGTCCGAGGTCACGCGAACCGCCGAGGCCGCCCGGACACCGCGTCCGCGGTCCCGCAGTGCCGCTCCGAATCTGGACGTTCCCGCGCCGCCCGCCGCCGAATGGACGCTGCTCGTGCTGCTGCTTCGCGATCCGGGACTCATTCCCGCCGCCGAATCGGAGGGGCTGACGGCGGAGCATTTTCGGCACCCGGGCCTGCGGCGCATCTACGAGTCGACAAGGACCCGAATCGAAACGGACGGATCTGCTGACGATCTCCATGATCCGGCCGATACGGAACTGTTTGAAGCGCTCGGCGCAGACGCCACGGAGTTCGTTCATCCGAACCAGGTATTCGATGAGACTGTCCGCCGCCTCGTGTTTCGCGAGCCCCTTGAGAGGCTCGGTCACATCGATCGACAGCTGATGCTGGCGGACGAACAGCAGGCAAGACGCCTGCTGGTCGAGAAGAGCGAGATAGCCAGGGAGTTGCGGCGCGCGGGCGTGTCATTGTCGTTTCTGCGCGGCTACGCTCTGGCCGAGCAGCAGGTCACGCAGAGTTCGATCGAATCATGAGAGACCACGAACGGAGGTGAGATGGAGGAACAGACCGTAGACGAACTCCTGTCTTTGCAGGAGCTCGACACAATGATCGCCAGGTCACGGGTTGAGCGTCGCTCTCTTATCGCGGAGCGAGCAGAGGTGGAGCGGCAGTTTGAGGTGTTGCTGGCGGCTGAGGCGAAGAAGCGAGCCCGAGTCGAACAGGTCGAAGCCGACGTGCGACGTGCGGAGCGAACGGTGCAGGCCGGGCGCGCGACGATGAAGCGCTTGCAGGAGCGCGCGCAGGATTTGCATCGAGCCCGCGAGGTCGCGGCTGCGAGAGCCGAAGTGGATGCAGCCAGACAGAATCTGGACGATGCCGAGACGCTTTTGCTGGAGGAAATGCAGGCCTACGATCGGGCGCGGGTCAGTGCCGAAGAGGCCGAGAAGGCGCTGAACGAAGGGCGGTCGGACAGCGAAGGGCGTTGCGCCGAGATCGACGGGCGTCTCAGCCAACTGGAGCAGGAACTGACAAGGGCGGAGTCGCACCGGCGCGAGACTGCGCTCCGACTCGACTCGCGTGTCCGATCGATCTACGAGCGGGTGAGCGGCGGTCGAACCGCCCAGGTCCTGGCGCCTCTGGTACATGGATGCTGCGGCCACTGCTTCACGTCGATCCCTCTGCAGCGGCAGGCAGAGATTCGAGCCGGCGCCTCCGTGGTTGTGTGTGAGGGGTGTGGTGTGATTCTGCACCCGGAACGCTGAGCACCCGTCGTCCTTCGTCGTGACCGCGCACTGGCTGACGCCTTCCGCTGATGCCGCCGCGGCGGCCGGAGGGCTGTCTACCGAACTCGGAATCCCGCCGCCGCTGGCGATGGTGCTCGCCGCCCGCGGCATCCGCGACTCTTCCTCCGCCAAGGCCTATCTCCGGCCCACGCTGGACCAGTTGCACGACCCTCTCTTGCTTCCGGACATGCCCAGCGCAGTCGACCGACTGATCGGTGCCATCGACAGGGCAGAGACGATCCTGGTTCACGGCGACTACGATGCAGACGGCATGTGTGCGGCTGCCACGGCCACGCTTGGTCTCCGCCGGCTCGGTGCGGATGTCGCAGGCTTCGTGCCGCACCGTACGCGGGACGGATACGATCTCGGAGAGTCGGGTATCCAGCGGGCCAGGGAGATCGGGGCGTCCCTCATCGTCACGGTCGACTGCGGGGTGACCGCCGTTGGGCCCGTCGCCCGGGCGGCTGAGTTCGGTATCGACGTGGTCGTCACCGACCACCACCGTCCCGGACCTGAACTGCCGGCGGCCGTCGCTGTCGTGAATCCCGTTCGCGAGGGCAGCACGTATCCCTTCCCGGGGCTGTCCGGATCCGGGGTCGCGTTCAAGCTGTTGGACGCCCTGTTTGCGGTGCGCGGGATTCCTCGCGTCGAACTGAACCAGCACCTCGACTTGCTCGCCATCGGGACTGTGGCGGATCAGATGCCGCTCCTGGACGAGAATCGCGCTTTGACACGGGCTGGGCTGCGAGTCCTGGCGCAGACCCGTAAGCCCGGGCTGCGGGCCTTGCTCGAGGTC
>JAOTWC010000108.1 GCA_029863105.1 Gemmatimonadota bacterium
TGCTCCCATCAATGGCCCCGGCCGGTGGAGAGAACTGATGCGGTCGATGATCGACCCCCTCAGTCCGCTCTACATATCGCCGCGCCTTTCCCCGCGTCTCGCCCGCTGGTTGTGGACGTTCGCGCGCCACTGCGACCCGGCGCATGTCGAGCACTGCCGCGCAGTCATGGAACCGTTCGCACGGGAAACGCCGGCGCTGCACGACAAGATAGGGGCGGACGGGCCGCCGGACCTCGGCTATGGTTCGGAGGGTTATGTAGAGGTCTTCCGGACAGACCGAGGACGCCACACGGCCGCGCACGAAGCGGAGTACGCGCGAAAGCTCGGATTCCACCCGCAGGAGCTTGATACGGATCAGCTGCGGGAACTCGAGCCTTCGTTGAACGATTCCGTGCTCGGTGGATATCAGCACGACGAGGGACGGACGATGGACCCGTTCAGGTTCGTGGAAGTTGTCGCGGACCTGGCGACACGACTCGGCGCCTCGATTCGCACGGGCGTGGAAGTGGAGGAAGTCGTAACGCAGGAGAGCCGGGCGGTGGGTGTGCGAACCGCGGACCGCGAACTCATCATGGCGTCGGGAATCGTCCTGGCTACGGGCGCCTACAGCCCTTACCTGTATCGGCGGCTCGGCTGCCCGCTGCCCATCGAGCCGGCCAAGGGGTATCACCTGGATCTGGGCGGTGCGGAGGGCGCGACGCCCGGGGTCGGCCATCCGTGCCTGCTCGTCGAGCGGGCCGTGTTCTGCACGCCGCTGCCGGGACGCCTGCGACTCGCGGGAACGCTGGAGTTCTCGGGTTTGAACGACGACCTGCGCAAACCGCGGCTCGAACAGCTCATGCGCGGCGCCTCCGACTACCTGGACGGGATCGATCGCGCACCGGTGGTGTCGGAGTGGTGCGGGTTGCGGCCCTGCACGCCGGACGGTCTCCCGGTCGTGGGCCCGCTCCCCGGCTGGGATGGCGTGTTCGCCGCCACCGGTCACGCCATGTTGGGGCTGACGTTCGGCCCGGCGACCGGCGAGGCTCTCGCAGACCTGATCCTCACCGGCAGTCCGGGCCTACCTCTCGCAGGCCTCGACCCGGCCCGGTTCCGCTGACGCGGGGCCGGACTCAGCCGGGAAGCGGCGCCAGGAGCACCTGGTTCGTCATCAGGCCTGGAATCAGAACCCGATTGCGGCGCCGGTCGATTCCGATGTCCGCCGGTGACTCGACGTTCTTCGCCACCGCCGACGCAGATCCGTTCGGGCGCAGCAGGTACACGGTCTGCGTGTCCCAGTCGGACACGAGCAGATTCCCGCCTTCCAGTGCGATGACACCGTCGAGGCTCATGCCCGGCAACTCGGGCAGATCTTCACGAGTTCCACCGAGGACGGAGAAGATCACACCCGTCCCGTACGTCACGCCGTACAGCCGGCGGTCACGCACGGCCAGTCCGTTGATCCGGCTGAGCTCCCCCGCTTCGAGAGTGCTGTGGGAGCCATCGGGCTGGAACACGTGGATCGCCGCGGTGCCGGAGTCTTCGAAGCCCGAATCGCCGAACCTCACTCCCGTGTCGCTGACATAGACGGTGCCGCCCGGGGCCACGGCCACGTCGTTCAGGAATGTCGCGCCTTCCACGCCCCAACCACCCAGCGGGTTCCCCGATCTGCGATCGAACAGCCTCACGACATCGATGTCGGCCACAATGAGCGTGTCCCCGAGGAGAGCCATGCCCTTCGGAGCGTTCAGGGTTACCGCATCGAGAGCGCCGTCGATCCATTTCAGGTCGAGCACCGTCCCGTCGGGTGCGACGCGAGAAATAAACCCGTTGTCGTCGGCATCGAGCCCTCCACCATTGATATTGGACACGAGATAGACATCCGACGCCGTGTCGTGCAGGGCCGACTCGGGGGCGGCGAACCCCGACACGATGATCCCGTCGGTCGGAGTCTCCGGAGCCGACGCGAGGTCCGTCTGATCCCCGGTCACGTCGTCCACGGCGGACTCCGGATCGCTTCCGTCGCCGCATGCCGCGCCAAGGACGATCAACAGGCAGAAGCACATCTTACGAAGATCGGCCCGCATATCATTCCTCCCCGTGCCGGCCGCGGTCAGCGCGAACAGACGCGGCCGCCTCGCCGAGCACATATACTGGTTCACCCGACCAGGAGGGTCAGGCGAAAATGTCGATTCGTGCAACATTACGGGCGCTGTTCCTCGTTCGGAAGGGCGCGATAGGAGGCCTCGCCGAGGATTCGGCGGGAGCGGATCCGTTCGCCCTGTTCGACCGCTGGTTCGAGGACGCCTCGCGATCGGGCCTGCTGCTTCCCGAAGCGGTGACGCTGTCGACCGCCACGACGGACGGCCGGCCGTCGGCACGCCTCGTGCTCCTGAAGGCGTTCGGCGAGTCGGGCTTCGTGTTCTTCACGAATTACGAGAGCCGGAAGGGGCGGGAGCTGGACTCGAACCCGTATGCCGCCCTGACCGCCCACTGGCCCGTGCTGCAGCGCCAGGTTCGGATCGAGGGAAGTGTCTCGCGAACCTCGCAGCCGGAATCCGAAGCCTACTTTCGCACGCGGGATCGGGGGAGCCAGCTCGGCGCCTGGGCGTCCGTCCAGAGCGACGAGATCGAGAACCGAGACACACTCGAGGCGCGGATGGCGGCCAGGCGCGCGGAGTTCGAGGGACGGGACGTTCCGCTTCCACCGTTCTGGGGAGGCTACCGACTGGATCCGGTGCGTATCGAGTTCTGGCAGGGCCGGCTGAACAGACTGCACGACCGGTTGGAATACGTGCGCGACGGACACGCCTGGCGCCGTCGTCGCCTATCTCCCTGAGCCCGCCCGCGCCTCGCGAATCAAGGTTTCCGCGTAGTCGATCCCGGCCGGTGTGCGGCTCCCGTGCCAGCTCAGGAGCTCGCCGTCGACGAGACGAAAGCGCTCGGCAGGCAGGCCTGTCAGGTGCGCCAGGTCCGCCGCATGGTGGCCCCGGAACGGAAACGGCTCGGAAGACAGCATCACTACCTGGGGGGCGGCGGCGGCAAGCCGGGCAGCGTCGATCACGGGGTACCGGTCGGGTTCATCCGCGAACACATTGCGGCCGCCCGGCTGGCAGAGCAGGGAGCTGACAAACGTGTCGGCGTTCAGGGTCATCAGCGGCTCACGCCAGATCAGGTAGGCGAACCTGAGCGGTGGCTCATCGGCGGCAGCCCGTCGCACGCGAGCCGACCTGGCCTCGATCTCCCGTGCGATCTTCTCGGCATCGGGCGCCCGCCCGACGGCCGCGCCGATCGAGCGCACCATGTCCGCGGTATCGGCCGTATTCCGCGGCAGGCTGACGTGACACGATACGCCGGCCGCCACGAGCGCCTCGGCATCCTCCCGCCGGTTTTCCTCCTCGTTGAGCAGCACGAGATCCGGTTTCAGGGCAACGATCCGCTCGACGCGCGGGTCTTTGGTGCCGCCGACCTTCTCGACGCGGTCCACCTCGCCTCGCGGGTGAACGCAGAACTTCGTTCGGCCGACGAGGGAACCGCCGACGCCGAGATCGAACAGGAGTTCGGTCAGACTGGGACATAGGGAAACGAGACGCATGGGATCAACCTACGGCAGATGGAGAACGGGAACAGTTTCTCTTGCCCGTCGGGCGACTGCGGTTTCACATTGCGGCGCGCGTTCCGAGCCTCGACTTCACGAAGGAGGAACACATGGACGCCGACCCGAGCGGGCCACCCCGTGACCCCCTTGGCCACCCGAAGGGCACGCTGGCCATCATCGGGCTGTACGGGCTGTTGTTTCTCGTGGGCTGGCTGGTCATCTATTTCTTCGTATTCCTGCCACGCGGACCCCTGACGCAGTGAGTTCCCGATGAACGTTCATCTGTATGAGAAGCTCTGGATGTGGGCATCGGGAGTGATCATCGCAGTGTTCGTCGCCTCGATCCTCTATACGAGCACCGCGCAGTCCCTCCAGCCGCCCAGCCACGTTGAGACGATCGATCCGCAGACGGTCCGCGCCAGCGCCGAGTTTGCCCAGCCGGCCGTCGTGCTGCACGCGGATGGGAGCGCGACCGTCCACGTGCTCGCGATGATGTTCGCTTTCCTGCCGACTGAGATCCGGGTGCCGCGGGGACGGCCGGTGACGTTCCGGATGACGAGCCCGGACGTGATCCACGGGTTCCAGATCGTGAACACGAACGGCAACGCGATGGTCGTGCCTGGTTACATCACGCAGTTCACGACGCAGTTCGACACGGCCGGCGAGTACCTCATCGTGTGTAACGAGTATTGCGGGCTGGGACATCACGGGATGTACGCCTCGCTGGTCGTCGTGGACGGCCTTGCGGCTGACGGCGGGCAGGAGGTCGCCCAATGATTCCCTCCCGACGTCTCGCGCTGGCAAACTTCTGGGTCGGCATCGGCGCGTTCGGCATCGCCTCGGCGATGGCGCTCATGCAGGCCCTGTCGCGAGCGGATCTCGACCTGCCGTGGCGCACGGCCCGAATGTACTACTTGTCGGTGACCGCGCACGGCGTCCTGATGGCGCTCGTGTTCACCACGTTCGTCATCATGGGCTTCGGGTACGTGGTGACAGAACGCACGCTCGGCCGCGCGATCGTGGGGCGGCGGGTGGCGTGGCTCGGGTTCTGGGTCGCCCTGGTCGGTACCGCCGCGGCGGCCACGACGATTCTCACCGGGAACGCGACCGTCCTCTATACGTTCTATCCCCCGCTCATGGCGCACCCCGCGTTCTACATCGGGGCGACGCTGCTGGTCGTGGGCTCCTGGGTCTGGTGCGGCGTCATTCTCCGGACGTACCTGGTGTGGAAGAAGGAGAGTCCCGGCGTACGCATCCCGCTTCCGCTGGTTGGGATGCTGGCCGCGATCTTCGTGTGGTTGCTCGCCACTCCGGGCGTCGCGGCCGAGATGTTGTTCCAGCTGATTCCGTGGTCGCTGGGTCTCAAGGAAACGGTCGACCCGGTACTCGCGCGAACACTCTTCTGGTGGTTCGGTCACCCGCTCGTCTACTTCTGGCTGATTCCGGCGTACGTCGTCTGGTACACGGTCACACCAAGGGTGGCCGGCGGGAAGCTGTTCAGCGACCCGCTGGCGCGGCTCGTGTTCGTCCTGTTCATCGTGCTTTCGACCCCCGTGGGCTTTCACCATCAGCTCCTCGACCCCGGTATCCCGGCCGGCTGGAAATTCTTCCACACGATGAATACCGAGCTCATCCTGTTCCCGAGCTTCATTACGGCGTTCACGGTGGTTGCCTCGTTCGAAGTAGCCGGCCGTATGAAGGGTGCCACCGGCTGGTTCGACTGGCTCGAGAAGCTTCCATGGGGGAACCCGCAGTTTTCGAGCGTCGCCCTCGCCATGCTGATCTTCGCCATCGGAGGATTCGGCGGCGCGATCAATGCTGCGTTCGGGATGAATGCGATGGTCCACAATACGGCGTGGATCCAGGGACACTTTCATCTGACTGTCGGGACGGCAACCGCCCTCACGTTCATGGGACTCTGCTACTGGCTGATCCCGATACTCACGCGACGTGAGCTCGAGTTGACGCTCCTGGCTCGCGTTCAGCCGTACCTGTGGTTCCTGGGAATGCTTCTGTTCTCCGTCTCGAATCACCTGACTGGTCTGCAAGGGATGCCACGCCGCGTGTACGAATTCGAGTACGGTGGAAGCGCCGTTGCGCAGACTTGGGCAGCCGGCACCGGCATCT
>JAOTWC010000110.1 GCA_029863105.1 Gemmatimonadota bacterium
GAAGTCGACGATCAGATCGGCCCGAATCTTCGATCCGGCGAACGGGGCCAGGTGCCGATTCCAGCTCACGGTCACCCGTGTGTCGCGACCCTCCACAATGGGTGTGAGCGGCCGGGGAACCGTATGCCCCAACGGATTGAGCTCCAGGGTGGCCGCGTGTTGCTCCGCGGTCGAGACCGCAATGCCCGCCGTGCCGCCGGCCACCGGTCCACGTACCCGGGCGCGCGCTCCCGATTCGAAGTACGGGTCCAGGAAGTCGTCCCCGCGAAGCAGGGCGCCCCCGGTGGCCACCAGACCCGAGGCCGCCGTCCAGGGACCGATATCCGCCGGACGATCGATGAATCCTTCCACTCCGAACCGGAACTCGCCGAAGCGGGCCCCCAGGAGCGCGGAGCCTTCGTACGTACCTGGGCCGAACGCGAATCCGCTGCCCGCGGCGACGTGCCACTGACCGTTCACGTCGTACCGCGCTCCGATGCCGAGGAACAGACCTTCCGCGCGGCGAACCCGGAGCAGCGATGAGGTCGACGGCACCTGCAGCCGCAGGCGTGATGTCCCACCGAGGTACCGACCGCGAACTACGCGGGCGGCATCGGAGCGGATGCGCTCGAACAGGGCGGAATCTGCGCGCAACAGTTCCGGGGCCCCATCGGCCTCCTCGGTACGCCAGCCCATGTAGCGGCGCAATTCAGAGTCCGCCACGGCATCCACGCGATGCCCCAGAGGTATCCACACCTCGTCGGACGGATTCAGATCCCAGCTGAGAACTCGATAACTGGCCCGGATCGTTCCCCCAAACGGCAGGTCGAGAAACCGGATCTGTCGGCGCACTTCGACGTGCTGCACGGCAGGCAGCCAGACCCGATTGCTGACCAGCGCGTTCTGGAGATCGACGCTCACCGACCGAACGGTCGGATCCACGTACGACACGGGAGTGAACGTCACGGCGAGCCGCGCCACCGCGAACGATTTTCGCTCGATGTCGAGCGTTCCCACGACCCCGGCACTGTCCGCACTCAGCGGCCGGACCTGGATACGGTACAGCTCGGTCAGCTTCCCTCCGAGCCGCATGCTGAGTGAGTCCGTCAGTCGATACTCGTACACTTGTGGAGCACCGGGGGCCACGGGACTCAGCACATCGCGTACCTCGTCGCCGTCGCCGATGCGGATTCTGTCCCCGAAATTGTCGACCACGAGGCTCAGGTGATCGATGTGGTACTTTATGTTCGTCGGCAACCAGCTCATATCGCGCCGGCCGACGATCGTCTGGCGGGAACCGACACCTCGGCGCCAGTGCAACTGCAGGGCGATTCGATCAGACCGTACCGCCTGGTCACCCGTACCGTCCCCGTACTCCGCCAGGTAGTGGACCTGGCCCTCCGCATACGCGGAAAACCGCTCGAGATCGTTGTCCCGACCCGTTCTCCTGGCATCGATTGCCGCCAGCACGAGTTCGCGGCTGCGCGCGTCGTTCCACGCGGCGTCCTGCACGGCCGCGGCAAGAGGTTGCGTCGCACCGACGACGAGAAGAAGACCGAAGAACAGCCGGGTCAGGGCCTGGACGCGCCCTGGGGACGCGATCGGGGTTGGAGAGCTCACGGTTGGAAGTACCTGCGAGTGCAGCGGGGGTTTCGTCGCGATCCTGAGCCTGTCGGGAGGAGGTGTTGATCGGCCGGGCTGGACAAGCCGTCGGCCGCACCCCAGCGTGCGCGCCATGAGGCCCAACGAGGGTGGAATCGTTCGGACGGTGAGAGATCCGCTGTGGCAGAACATCGGGCTCGATCGAGCCGCCGCCGCGATCGTGGACACACCGGAGTTTCAGCGCCTGCGACACGTCAAGCAGCTGGGATTCGCGCATCTCGTGTATCCGGGCGCGTTTCACACCCGATTTCTGCATGCGCTCGGCGTATATCACCTCACGGGTCGTGCGATCGATGCTCTCCGTTCGCGCGGCGCTCTGGCGGAGCTGACGTCCGACCAGCTCGCAGCCATTCCGGTTGTCCGTCTGGCGGCCCTGCTGCACGACATCGGCCATTATCCGTTTTCCCACGCAATGGAGGAATTGGAGGCCGACGCAATCCCCGGTCATCACGAAGAACTGGCTGAGCAGTTCCTGGCGGCGCCGGCGATTCGGACGGTTCTCGCGGACGTGGGTCCGCACGCGGCTGCTGAGGTCGGCGAACTGATTCGGGGTACGTCGAGCCATCCGCTGCAGGGGCTCGTATCTGGATCGCTTGACCTCGACAAGATCGACTACCTGCGGCGCGACTCCCTGTTCTGCGGTGTACCGTACGGGGCAGTCGACGTCGATCGGCTGCTCGATTCGCTGACGCTGGCGCGCGAATCTGAGCACGCCGAGCTGGAGGTGGCGGTCACGGAGAAGGGAATCAGTGCCCTGGAATCACTCCTGTTCGCCAAGTACCAGATGTTCAGAAACGTCTACTGGCACCATGCCGTCCGGGCTGCGACGGTGACGTTTCGGCGTCTCATCGAGGGAGCGCTGGAGCAAGGGTTTCTCAAGCGCGACGAACTCATGGGTCCCACGGATGAGGAGCTGCTTGGAACGCTGCAGGCCCGTCTCGAATCCGCACCCGGTCCCACCGAGGCTACCGCCGTGCTTGGGGGCCTTCTCAGGGGGATCGTGCAACGCCGCCTGCCCAAGCGGGCGCTGGAACTGTTTGGCGATGAGCTGCCGACGGAGCTGGCGGACTGGATACCGGGGCGGCGCGATCTCGTCCGGCTCGTGGAGGATCGGCTCGCGGCAGAACTGGGGCGCCGACCGGGAGAGGTTCTGGTGGATTATCCGTCGAATCCGCGCATGTTGGAGCTGCGATTGCTGCTGGTCCGGCGGAGGGGTGAGGTCCAGCGGCTCACTTCGGAGGGTGAGGCGGGTCTCATCGACCTGCCGCGACTCGGGAGATCCCTTCATCATACCACTAGGGTCCTGCGCGTATTCACGCTCGATCGTGCGGAGCCCATCGAGCCGGGACCGCTGCTGGACCTGTTTCGCCTGGACGCGGAGTCTGCCGAAGCCCACCTGGAATCAGGTTGACACCGCTTCGACAGTCACGATCAGTACCGTAATGTTATCGAACCCGCCGGCCTCATTCGCCGCCGCGACGAGGCTTTCCGCGGCCAGTTCCGGGGTTTCCGCCGTGGCCAGCAGTGCTGCAATCTTCGCATCGGCGACAAGGTCGGTCAGGCCGTCGGACGCGAGAACGAAGAGGTCCCCGTCCTGGATCTTGCCGGAATACAGGTCGGGTGTGGGTGTCGGGTCCGTGCCGAGTGCGCGCGTGATGATGTTGGAGTGCGGGTGGCCCATCGCTTCTTCCGGCTCGATCAGGCCCCGATCGATCTGTTCCTGCACCCACGAATGGTCGTGAGTCACCCGCCGCAAGACGTCGTTGCGGAGCAGGTAGGCGCGACTGTCTCCGATGTGGCCGACGAGGAAGTGACCATCCGCCTGGAGGATCAGGACCGTGCAGGTGGTTCCCATCCCGAGCCTCGTCGGATCCTCTGCGACCTGACGCGAGATCTCCTCGCCGGCGGCGAGGAACGAAGCCACCAGCTGTTCTCCACGTGCCTCCATTGAGCCGCGCGCCGAACACGCCTCGGCGCCGATCGTCTGGGAGGCTATCGCGCTGGCCACCTCGCCCGCTGCATGCCCACCTATCCCGTCGGCCACCACGAACACGCCCGACTCGGGTTTCAGGAATACCGAGTCCTCGTTGCTCGCGCGCACCCGACCTGCGTCGGATAGCGCCGTTCCCGTCCATCCGAATGTGGCCATTTGTCCCTAATTACCGACGGAAACAGGCGTCCCGGTGCCGGACCCCACGAGCTCGATGGAAGAGCAGGCACCTTCTTCTCTCCAGTCGAGGCTGCGGTCGCCATCCTGGTCGACGCTGGCGGCCAGAACGACATTCGCGTCATCGTGACGAGCTACGAAATCGACGCGTCCGGCCGACGTCGTGATCGCTTCGAGATAGGTGAAGGCCTCCCGGCCAACACCGTTTCCGTATCGCCGCACCTCCCACCACTCCGGAAAGTAGCCCCGGGTGCGATCGAACCGCGCGAGAACGAACAGCGAGCTGGCCGCGTTCGCCGGCGATTCGCTGGACAGGTCATCGTTCACGAGATAGGTGGCGGCCATCGCCGGCCGCTCGTCTCCGGGCCACGGAACGGCCACCAGGTCTACGCGCTGGGCCAGATACGGCCTGCTTTCGCCTCCCCGTCGCAGCAGGTTTTCGGCGAGCACCGGGCCGAAGGTCCGCATCCGATCGTCGGCCTGCGGCGCTTCCCGAACTGCCGGAACGCCGCCGCTGCCGTCGGCGGACCACGCGAAAGCGTACGCGGGCGGCATCAGCCCCGGCGGCAGTAACGCTTGCCCCCCACCCGTGGACACACACGCCCCGTCGGGCACCTCCCTCGTCCCGTCGAGGATTACACTGCCGATCCGACGACCGGCGGAGTGGAGGGTCAGTTCGAGGTCTGGCGCGTAATAGACCGAGTCGAAGCGCGCCCGATACGATTCGTCCATGACCGAGGGTAAGCCGATGGTCGCCGGCACGCCGTCGACCAGGCGCGCCGCAGTCACGATGCGTACCCTTCCTTCCGAACCCGTGAAGCGCACAAGATAAAGCAAGTCGGCGTCAGGAAGAGGGTGTTCGATTTCGATCGCCGGTTCGGCGAGCGCCGAATCGGCTTCTGGGGCAGGATTCTCGAGCGTGACACTGGCCCCGCCCCAGCCGACGTCGCAGGCGGCGACCGACATGGAGACCAGTACGGCGACGATCAACAAGGTGCGTGATTCGAACTGCTCGTGCCCGTAGATTTCGCGCCCCCGGCAAGAGATTCGAGACCGATGCGTCAGGCAAACCTAGAGCGGCGCATGGCACCGTTCAACTAGGGACCTCGGGAGCCCTGATGGATAAGCTGCGGTTTTATCATCACCCCGCGTGCAGTCTCCACGACACCGGGTGGGGACACCCGGAGCACCAGGGACGACTGCGCGCAGTAGCTCAGGCCGTGGCTGCGGCCCTCCCTGAGCTCCATGAATCGGTCAGGTCGATGGAGGGAGGCGCCCTCGAGCCCGAACTCGCCCTGCTCGTTCATACGCCGCGCCACGTGGACAACGTCCGCCGGGTCGTCAAACAGGCCGCGGAGGCTGGAACCATGGGCCGACTCGACGTCGATACCGTGGTTTCGGCGCGATCGTGGGAGGCCGCTTTGGGAGCTGCTGGATGCACGGTCGACGCCGTGACGGCGGTCCTGTCGGGAGCGGCGCGCACCGCGTTCTGCGCCGTCCGCCCGCCGGGTCATCACGCCGAGTCGGACCGGGCCATGGGGTTCTGTCTTCTCAACAACGTGGCGATCGGCGCGGCCGTTGCGCGGGATCGTGGCCTGGCCAACCGCATCCTCATCGTGGATTGGGACGTACACCACGGCAACGGCACGCAGGAGATCTTCTATTCCGACCCGAACGTATACTACCTGTCGATGCACCAGAGCCCGCACTATCCAGGCACCGGAGCTTCTTCCGAGCGGGGAGAGGGCGAAGGTGCGGGCACCACACGCAACCTGCCGATGGGTCCTGGTCTGCAGCCCGACGCCTACGTGGAGACCCTGCTCGATGGGCTCGGGGAGGTGGCGCAGGAGTTCCGGCCCGACCTGC
>JAOTWC010000111.1 GCA_029863105.1 Gemmatimonadota bacterium
TCGGGGGCGAGAAGGACAAGGGCCGCGAGGACGGATCCACCAACGGCCGGCGCCGGATTCGTAGCGACCCGCCACTGCCCATGCGTCACCGTGACGGGGACGCGGACTATTGGCTCATATGCAGCCAAATCTTCTGCCGTCACTATCCCGCCGTTGGCTTGCATTCCCGCCACGATCTTCTCAGCGATCAAGCCGGTGTACATCTCGGTCGCCCCGCCGTCAGCAAGCAGACGAAGAGATTCGATGAGGGCAGGTATATGCACCGGTTCGTTGGCGCCTATGGGCCGCCCGGCCGAATCATGCAGAGCAGCCCGCGACGCCGGATCCCATCCGTACACCTTGATCCGGGAGGCTTCGAGGTATTCGGCAGCCGCCGTTGGGAGCGGAAACCCCGTGTCAGCGGCCGCAATTGCCGGAGCCATCAGCCGGCGCCACGGAATCGATCCATACTGTCTTGCTGCCATGTCGAGGCCAGCCAAGCCGCCGGGCGTTCCCACCGAGCCGTAACCCACGTACGTCGTAAGCCCACCGCCGTAGTCGAGCCAGACAAGCTCGGCGCCGTGGCCAAAGTCGGCGGGCGCTAGGCCTCGACCCGGCATTTCCACATAGGCGTCGATTACGACGGGCTCTTCGCCGGGCGCCCATACGGTTACGAAGCCGCCTGCACCTGGTCCCACGATTCCCGGCTCAGTCGACAATGAGACAAGCATCGCAGCCACCGCGGCGTCGACGGCGTTGCCGCCCCCGCGGGCGATTTCAGCGCCGGAATCGGCGGCGAGCTGCGATCCGGCAGCGACCATAACGTTCATCGGACAAATCTACCCTGTAACACTCGCCGTCATGGAGCCGGGGCGTCTTCGATGCGGCGCTCCACGTGATGAGCTATCACCTCGATGCGGCTCCGCCCTGTCGTCGCACTGAAACGCCGCTGCAGAGAACCCGCCACCCAAATCCGCTGACCCGTCTCGCAGCCGGCCGGCAATTGATCCAACCGAAGCGACACTGGCAGCAGATCGACCCTGGGCATGGGTTCCTGGGAGCGCACAGTCAACAGGAGCCGGCTCCCACCTGCCTGGGCCACCCTTGAGCGGTCCGGCGGAGCGGCGAGCAAACCGGACATGACAACGAGATTGAAATCCACTTGGACCCCCCGGAAATCGGTGATTCAGCGCCTTCAGGCAGCTCCTAGCACCGTATCCGCGCGCAGTGACACGGCCGCTCAGCACCCCAAGGCAGCGATCAGGGAGTTGCCTTCGAGATCGTGGTCTCGAGATCATCCATACCCGGGAAGGCGGGATCGGCGATCATGATCGCGTCGCGCAGTCGGCGCGCCGTCTTGGCATCGCCGGAGAGTGCGTTGGCCCGAGCGGCGACATACCAAACGCGGAGATCTGCCGGATATGGATTCGGCTTCACGCTCTGGGGACTCGCCAGCACCCTCGCTTCGTCGAGTCGTCCCTCATCGATCAGGAACGAAGCGTATACGACTACCCCTTCTTTGAGAACCGCGGGTGCCCCACCCAAACTCTGCAGCTCCTGCCAAGTCTTCGTCACATCCTCAGCCCGTCCGAGTGCCCGCAACGTGTCCATCTCGATTGGCATGTGGGTGGCTTCTCCTGCGATACGGCGATACGCCCGCAACTCTTGAAGCGCCGTCTGCCAGTCCCCAGTGCGATAGGCGGCGAGTCCCAGTGTTTCTCGCACCGTTGCATCGCGCGGAGCCAAATCCTTGGCCTTGCGGGCAGCCCGCAGGGCGACCTTGTAGCGCCCTTCGATCATGGCATTGCTGGCAGTGCCGAGCTCCGTGAGAGCGTCGCTGATTCGTTCTCGTGGAGTTACCCGGCTGAGATCGTCGATCACCCAGCGGGGCAGATCGACTGCGGCCCCTTTCAGGTCGCGGCGAGCCTTGGCGGCATCGCGCGACTCCGCCGAAGCCGACTGGTTGCCCATGTAACCGCCACCCTGGGTACGTTTGCCCCGACCGTCACGCCCGGCCCCAGCAGAGCGTCCCTGGCCCTTCCCGGTGGAGGTGCCCGATCGACCCGAGGTACCTCGGCCAGCTCCGGAACGCCTGTCGTCGGAGCCGCCTTTGGAGGAACGCCCTCCGCTCCCGTCCCCGGCTCCGGCGCGACCAGTCCCAGAACGACCTGCCGAGGAGCGACCAGACGCGGAGCGTCCGGATGTTGGCCGCCCGCCGCGCGAGCCGCCTGAGCGACCTTTGCCGCCCTGGCCGCCGCCGTGCTTGCCGCCCTGCCCACCACGATTTGACCGTTCCTGAGCCACGCTGTTCCTCGAGTCCTAGTTGGTGAATCATACGTCCGCTGCCCAGATTGATTGGTCGCCGGAACGCAATTGGGGCCGTCCACACTTGTATGTGGACGGCCCCAATCTAATTATGTTCGGCAGCGACCTACTCTCCCGGGGCCCTACGGCCCAAGTACCATCGGCGCTGGCAGGCTTAACTTCCGTGTTCGGAATGGGAACGGGTGGAACCCTGCCGCCATGGCCACCGAAACTCTTTGAGCGCCTTAAGCACTCCATAGCGAGCACGATCATCTCGGTATTTCAAATCAAAGCCCTCGACCTATTAGTACCAGTCAGCTCCACACATTGCTGTGCTTCCACTTCTGGCCTATCAACCTGGTGTTCTCACCAGGGGTCTTACCCGGTTGATCCGGTGGGAGATCTCATCTTGGAGCCGGCTTCGCGCTTAGATGCTTTCAGCGCTTATCCGTTCCGGACGTAGCAAACCAGCCGTGCTCTTGGCAGAACAACTGGCACACCAGAGGTCCGTCCATCCCGGTCCTCTCGTACTAGGGACAGATCTCCTCAAATCTCCTGCGCTCGCGACGGATAGGGACCGAACTGTCTCACGACGTTCTAAACCCAGCTCGCGTGCCTCTTTAACGGGCGAACAGCCCGACCCTTGGGACCTGCTTCAGCCCCAGGATGAGACGAGCCGACATCGAGGTGCCAAACACCGCCGTCGATATGGACTCTTGGGCGGTATGAGCCTGTTATCCCCGGGGTACCTTTTAGCCGTTGGCCTCGCCGCATCCACATGCCGGCGAGGGATCACTAGGCCCTACTTTCGTACCTGCTCCACTTGTCTGTGTCGCAGTCAAGCTCCCTTGTGCCCTTACACTCGGCGTCTGATTGCCAACCAGACTGAGGGAACCTTTGGGCGCCTCCGTTACATTTTGGGAGGCCACCACCCCAGTGAAACTGCCCACCAGACACTGTTCCTGATCCGGATAACGGACCGAGGTTAGAAGGCCAACATGAGAAGGGTGGTATTTCAACAGTGGCTCCACAACACCTAGCGGTGCTGCTTCAAAGCCTCCCACCTATCCTACACATCACATGTCGAACTCCAATGTCAAGTTGCAGTAAAGGTCCCGGGGTCTTTCCGTCCTGTCGCGAGTAGTGAGCATCTTTACTCACATTGCAATTTCGCCGAGTCTCTGGTTGAGACAGTGCCCAAGTCGTTGCGCCATTCGTGCAGGTCGGAACTTCATGTTCCTCCACTGTTTCCAGCGGCACAGACTATGCCTTCATCTTGTTCGGAGATCTTGGAGGATCTCGTCAGGGTCGTATCGTCTTCGACCGCTCGGATTCATCACCCGAGCGTGCTCAACTACCTTCACCAGCCCGCTCCTGCGGAGATGGTGGCCGGCCTCAATCAGCCGGCAGATGGCGTCGAGCGACTCGAAGTCTCTGGACTTCCCTGAATGCAGGGGATACATCCTGAAGTGTGGGAGAACTAGCGATGTCAGATCACTGACACTGCGTGATTCCCACTTCAGCGTTGCGTCGCTCGGGTCCGGTCGAATTGTTCCACAACCGAAATAGTCGTGGATCGACTCGAGGACCTCTGCTCTGTCGGCGTTTTGGCTGACAGAGACGCTTGGTCGAACTTCCCAGCCGATCTTGAGCTTGTTTCGAGGAGCGATTGCTACTGAAAAGCAGCCTTCGCCATCGAAGTAGCCCGAGATGTAGCTCGGAAAGTGGATGTTCCCTAGCCAAGAGCCCGCGTATTGCACCGGTTCTAGATTTGCCATAGCGCCAACGTAACGTTGGGCAGTGACAGCAACCGACGCCTCACCTTTCGGTTCAGTCGTTACGGGGTCATACTCGTTACCGAGCAGAGGACTTCCCACGGCATTACCCGCCGTCGCAAACAAACCCACGATGAAGTCGTCTCCTACGACATCGCTGAAGTTCGCCGATTGACGGTTTAGGGCTTCGCCGTTATGAGCGGGGTTGTCGTGTGGAGTCACCTCCACACAGGGCAAGTTCTAGCTGGTCGAAGACCAGCCCTTGTCTTACCCGACAAGGAATTTCGCTACCTTAGGCATTCTTGTTACTACTCAGTGTGTTCACATGTCGGCGTGAACCTGAGTGGTCAGGACATTTCTGCCTGACTCCACATGTCGCCATGTGGATCGGACTATCTCATCACCGCAGCTCACTGCGGCGCCTAGCGTATAGTCTCTGAGGATCCCTGCAGGACTTCCTCAATTGGGCGTGATCGCTGTTTACCGTTCGCATTCATTGCGTACGCCAGTGTCACGACTCTATTGAATCCGTCCGGCTCCAGATGTTCTTTCAACCTCATCGATCGAACGATCGACGAGAACAGATCGAAGTCTGGACCTTTGATCAGAGGTCGGTGTTCTTCAAAGAACGGAATTATCTGTGTCTCGAGCTCCCGCAGCGAACTGACCGTATAGGACAGCACTCTGCTGTTGGGGCCCTTCGAGTAGATGCGTCCGCATCCGAAGAAACCTGCCACTCGCGCTAGGAGTTTGCTCTCCTTCTCATGCTGGTACAGATGGAAGGTCGGCGTGAGCTGCCAACCTCCATTGCGTCGAGCGTTGATTGGATTGTGATGGACGCTTACTGAAAAGCATCCTTCGCCATCAACAAACCCGACAATCCACCATGGATCGAGTGGTTTCTCTAACTCTTTGGTTTCCTGCTGATTGCCCGCACCGATCGGATTTTCACTGCTCATGCCGGCACCGTACGAATACGGTGTGACATGAACGAGTACCGTCGGATACTCGGGTATTCCAGCATATGGCTAGGTTTTCTAACCGCCTATTTCGTGTTTACTGCCAACGGTTATAGTTACCGCCGCCGTTTACTGGGGCTTGATTTCACAGCTTCGCTCCGAAGAGCTAACCGATCCACTTGACCTTCCAGCACCGGGCAGGCGTCAGAGCGTATACAGCGTCTTGCGACTTCGCACGCTCCTGTGTTTTTAGTAAACAGTCGCTTGGGCCTGGTTTCTGCGACCCCATCGAGCTCCGGACGTACGTCCTTCACCCTACCGGGGCGTTCCTTCTCCCGAAGTTACGGAACCATTTTGCCGAATTCCTTAACCAGAGTTTTCTCGCTCGCCTTAGTATTCTCTACCTGTCCACCTGTGTCGGTTTGGGGTACGGGTACCACACGAGCTGGCTAGAGGCTTTTCTAGGCAGCATGGGCGTTCAGTGGCTTCGTCTTACGCGACTCGGCATCACACCTCGGTCTTCGCGGAGTCCGGATTTGCCTGGACTCCAACCTACATGTTTACCCCAGGTCAACCATCGCCTGGGTCCACTTACCCTTCCGCGTCACCCCATTGCTGACCTACTACCAGTTGGGTCGGTAGGCCCCGAAG
>JAOTWC010000112.1 GCA_029863105.1 Gemmatimonadota bacterium
GGCTGACCGAGGGCCGGGGCAAGCCGCTGTTCGTGTACGACTATCCGCGCGAGGCAAAGGCCTTCTACATGAAGGAGAACGCCCTCGATCCGCGGACTGTCAAGTGTAATGACATGCTAGCGCCCGAGGGCTATGGGGAGATCATCGGAGGCAGCCAGCGCGAGGACGACCACGACAAGTTACTGGCACGGATCCGCGAGGAGGGCCTTCCGGAGGCGAGCTACGACTGGTATCTGGATATCCGCAGGTACGGGACATTTCCCCACAGCGGCTTCGGACTGGGCCTCGAGCGAACCGTCAGCTGGATCTGCGGACTGCCGCACCTGCGTGAAGCGATACCGTACCCGCGCACGATGACCAGGCTGACCCCGTAGCCCACCGGCGTGCAACTTTTCCGGCACGGACCTCGTACACTTGTCCGAATGGGAGGGGTACGATGATCGAATTTGCATTCTTGGCCGCGGCAGGCGCGGGCATGGGCCTGAGCTACGTGCGGATCCGGGATTTCGTGAAGGAGCGTCTCCGCTTCGTCGATTCGGCGCAGCGGCCGGCGACTCCATGGGTTGCGGGCATCCTTGCCGCTCTCGCTGCTTCACCCATCGTGGCCTTCTTGCCCGTACTGGGAGGCGGCACGGCTATCGTATTCGGGATCGTCGTCGGCAGAGCGGTTCGCAGCGGTCAGAAGCAGGTCAAGCTGCTCAACCGGTAGGGTCTCCACGCGGCGCGTCCTGCGGTGCGACACCCTCAGATTTGATCGCATCCCACAGACGGTCGAGCGTTTCGAGGGATGCCTGTTCGACCACGATTCCCTCACGGCGTGCCCGCTCCAGGAGCATGCGGAATCGCTCCATGAACTTGTCCGTGGCACCCTCGAGTGCCGTCATCGGATGCAGGCCGGCGAGTCGGCAGACGTTCACGGCGGCGAACAGGACGTCGCCGGCTTCTTCCTGGAGCCGGGCGGCGTCTGCGGCGACCGCGCCGTCCGTGCGATCCAGTAACGGTTTCAGCTCGCCGATTTCTTCCTGCAGCTTTCTGAATGCGCCCGAGGCGTGCGGCCAATCGAAACCGGATCCTGCCGCTCGCTCCTGGATCCGCATGGCCCGGCTCAGTGGCTCCAGGCCGCTCGAAACGCCCTCGAACGGATCGGCGGGCCCCTCGCTATCGGAGCGACGATCGGCCTTGAAGCTTTCCCAGTCCGGAGCTTCGGCTGCGTCGCCGTACACGTGGGGGTGCCTGTCGCGCATCTTGTCTTCCAGTGCCCCGACGACGGACTCGGGGCCGAACGCTCCCCGTTCTTCCGCCAGGACGACCTGGAACGCCACGTTGAGTAGCAGATCTCCGAGCTCGTCCATCAGCTCGGAGTCGTTGCCGCAGCGCACGGCATCGGCGACCTCGTGCGCCTCTTCCAGCAGATACGGCAGCAGCGTCGTCGCTGTCTGGGCCGCATCCCACGCACATCTGTCGCGCAGAAACCTCACGAGCGCGAGAGCGCGACCGATCGAAGCGTCGCCGTCGGACTCTCGAGTCAGGTGCTCCTGACAGGCGGAATCGCCAGCGGAAATCTGTTGCTCCTCGCTCATGTGCCCGGTATACTCAGCGCCTTGAATGACATGTTGATCGAACCGATGCGGCGCGCTTGGATGGAAGTGGACTGTCGCGCGCTGCGCGCCAACTACGCCGCCGTCACCCAACGTATCCCTGCCGGCTGCCGCGTGCTTCCCATGGTCAAGGCCAATGGCTACGGCATCGGTGCATCTCTTGCCATCAAGTCGCTTCGTACGCAGGAACCGTGGGGGTTCGGCGTGGCGACCGCGGAGGAGGGCGTGGAGGTGCGGGCTGCCGGCTGGGAGGGGCCTGTCGTCGTGTTCACGCCGACGATACCGTCCGATTTGGCCGACCTGCGGGCGTACGGGCTGGAGCCCGTCGTCACGGGGAGCGAGGCGTTGCGGGCGTGCGCGGATCGGGGAAGAGAGCGCGGCGCCGCGATTCCCGTCCACCTGGAAGTGGACACGGGTATGGGGAGGTTCGGTTTCCCGTGGAGTGAGGCGGGGCGCTGGTCGGAGGATGTTTCGACCGCGATCCAGGCGGGGGGGCTGACGGTCCGATCCACGTTCACGCACTTTCATTCCGCGGAGACGGATTCGGAGGCGACATTCGGACAGTGGAGCCGACTGCAGAGCACCGTGAGTGAGTTGCGGCGGCGGGGGATTGGCCCCGGCCTGGTCCACGCGGCGAACAGTGCGGCCATTCTGGAGTATTCCGCCGTGGCTGGTGACATGGTGCGGCCCGGCGTGTGGCTGTACGGTGCTGAGGTGGGCAAGCGCAGGCCGGAGGTCGTGGCCCGTGTGCGGGCCCGTGTGCTCGATGTGCGGGATGTGGATGCGGGAACGACTGTGAGTTACGGAGCGACCTACCGAACTCCGGGCCCGGCACGACTCGCCACCCTGGCAATCGGGTACGCTGACGGATTGTCCCGCGCCCTGTCGGGTAGAGGGCGCGCGTTGATCCATGGGCAGTCGGCTCCGATCCGCGGTGTCGTGACCATGGACTCGACTGTCGTCGACGTCACAGGAAACGCGGAAGTAAAGCCGGGCGACGTGGCGACGCTGGTTGGCCGGGATGGAGACGAGGAAATTTCGCTCGAAGAGTTGGCTGAGGCGTGCGGCACGATCAGTTACGAAATACTCACCGGGTGGTCCTACCGGGTACCGAGAATCGGATTTGACGGAGACGCTTGCGTATGACGCTGGAGCTGGACGACACCTGGGAAGACATGCGATCGGCAGCCCTTCAGGCAATGAGCTCGGCCCACGCGCCGTACTCGAACTTTCGTGTCGGTGCGGTCCTCGAGACTCCCGATGGCCGCCGGTACGTCGGTTGCAATGTCGAGAATGCCTCGTATCCGGTGACGATGTGCGCCGAGCGGGTTGCCCTCGGGTCCGCCGTCGTGGACGGCGCCACCACGTTTGGGCGGTTGTTTCTATGTGCCGACTCTCAGGAACCCGCGCCGCCATGCGGAATGTGCCGGCAGGCACTGGCTGAGTTCGCGCCCGATCTGGTGATCGTCAGTGAAGGCACGGCGGGAACACGCGTCGAGTGGCGCCTGGCTGATCTTCTTCCGGCAATGTTCAGGCTGCGGCCTCCGGCGTCGGACGGAGGGCCCGCATGAAGAAGCTGCTTCTGGCCATAATGACCTTGGCACTGGGGTCCTGTACGGAAGACTCTCTGGTCGGGGTCGACCCGACAACGCGGCCCGGCCCGACCTCCGAAACCGTGGAACTGTCGGTTGACGTTACGGAGCTGCCCCTGTGGATGGATACGACGTATGTCGGGTACGCGGTCCCGTTTTCCAGCGCGATCCAGCTGCTGGCCAATGAACCGGCGCTGATGGCACGAATCCTCGGGCGCTTCTCGACGCTGCCGGATTCCATCTTCGTCGAAACGGCCCGAGTTGCGGTCGAGCGGTTCGAATCGGCGCGGGTTCGGTTGATCGTCGACACGCTGGCGGGTCCCGTCCTGCCGGAATCGGGAACCGAGCTGCGGTTCCACGCACTGACCCGAGGATTCGACGAACGAGAGGCGAGCTGGGCCGAGGCGCGGGTCGGGGAGGCCTGGACGACACCGGGAGGGGATCTGGGAGATCTGCTGGGCTCGGTCAGTGTCGACTCCATCCAGGACACGCTGTTTGTGCCGATCACCGTGGACTCCGATTCGTTGCTGTCGGCCTGGTTGGCGACCGATGGCGAAATGGGGTATGCCGTCTCGTCCTCGGCCGAGGGTACGAACCTCACGCTGTCTTCCATCGCCCTCGTATTCGACGTCAAACCCGAGGGTCAGGACACGCTGATCGAGGTCGTGCGCGGCCCGCAACCGTTCACGTTCATCTTCTCACCCGAAACGCCGTCTCCGGGCCGGGAGCTTCGCCTCGGGGGCCTGCCAGCCGCGCGTATCTACCTCCGGTTCGAGCTGCCTGACACGCTGACGGGAGTTCCGCTACGTGGATCCCGCATCAACCGAGCTTCCCTGATCCTGCGCTCGCTGGGTGGACCGCCGGCCCCGTTTACAACGACCGACACACTGTTTGCGAGCCTGTTCGACGTTCTGGCGGATCCGTTCGAGTTTGGTCCGAAGACGCCGATCGGGCTCAACTTCGGAAATTTTCTGGAACTCGACCCGGACAGTCTCGCCAGCGGCGGGGAGCAAGAGCTGAACATCACGGCGCTGATTCAGAACTGGGCGAGCGCCTCGGCCGACTCGCTTCCCGATTTGCGGATCGGCATTCGAGCGCTGCCGGAGGGCGGCGGTGTGGGCTACTGGGAGTTCGGGGATGTGGATGACCCGGTAGCCGCTCCAAGACTGGTGATGCTCGTGACCCCCCCGGCCGACTTCACCGTGCCATGAGGAATTCCTTGATCGAGTCGATAATCGCCTGCGTGCCCAAGTGGAGCGTGCGCGTGCTGGCTATGGCGGTGGTATGTGCGGGCGCCGAACCCGCGTGGAGTCAGACGCCTTTCACAGCCGTGGGCCTCGGAGTGCCTGTGTCCCCGGTCGACGCTCGCGCGGCTGCCATGGGCGGAACGGGCCTCGGGTTGTTGAACGGCGGGAGTGTGTCCGCCCGGAATCCTGCCGATATGGGGTTCTTCGTGCGCCCGGTCCTTGGCATCACCTACTCTCCGGAGAGCATTACCGTAAAGGCTCCCGGCGGCGGTGAGTTGAGTTCCGGGCGGAGCCGGCTGGGAGTGCTGCGTGGTGCCGTGCCATTCGATGACTGGACGCTCGGCGTGGCCTTCGCGTCCGAACTCGACCAGGACTGGCAGATCGAGTTCAGCGACACGCTCACGTCCTCACTGGGTACGTTCCCGTTCATCGAGCGACGGACAGCCGACGGCGGTGTGAGTTCCGTGAACTTCACGCTCACTCGACGGATTTCACGCCTGCGTCTCGGTGTGGAATATGGAATTGTCACCGGCAATCTCCGGCAGCTGTTTGTCAGGGAATTCGAACCGGACACGGCGGACGTGGGAAACCGGATTTCGACCTCGGGGGGCGCCACCAGCTGGTCGTACGGGGGGTCGCGAATCCGGCTTGGTGCCGCGGCAGATGTCTCGGCCAGGCTTCGCGTATCGGCGGATGTGAGCTTTCAAGGCGACCTGACGGCGGAACGCGACTCGGTTGACGTTCTGGTCGACTCCCAGAGCTTTCAGATGCCGGCGGCCTTCGAGGCGGGTGCGAGCGCTCGCCTCACCCCCCGGATTCTGGTGAGCGGTGCGGCCGGCTGGACTGGGTGGTCCGGGACCGAGGGAGTGTCGACCGAGTTTGTGGCGTCCGACGTCGTGTGGTTCGGCGTCGGGGTCGAACTGACAGGCACGCGTCTGCTCGGAGCGAACCTTCCGTTGCGGCTTGGCGTGCGACGCACAGACCTGCCGTTCCACGCTCCGGGCATGGCTCAGCCGAGCGAGACCGCGATCACGTTCGGATTTGGTCTACGGGTCGGCGAGGAGCGTGCCAAGCTCGATATCGCCCTCGAGTTTGGTTCCCGGGGCGACCTTGCGGCGTCGGGCGTCGAAGAGTCGTTCCAGAGACTATCCCTGTCGCTGGCTCTGTTTCAGCTCTGAGCGGGCGCTTGCGGCGCTTATCGGTGGGCGGGATTCCAGTGCTGCG
>JAOTWC010000113.1 GCA_029863105.1 Gemmatimonadota bacterium
CAGTTCGGGCCAGCCCGGAGCCCTGGAACCCGGCGAATACCCCGTCGTGTTCACCGCCGAGGCTGTAGCCGACATCCTGAGTCTACTGGCGGGCTCGCTCAGCGCCCGCTCCGCCGACGAAGGACGAAGCGCGTTCAGCGCCGAGGGGGGGACGAAGGTCGGCCAGCAGCTCCTGGACGAGAAGTTCCACCTGGTGAGCGATCCGATCGGACTCGGGTCCGCTCCCTACGACGGCAGCGGCATGCCGCTCCAGCGGGAGACCTGGTTCGAGAACGGGGTGCTGCGGCAGCTCTCCTACGATCGCTTCTGGGCGGACAAGCAGGGAGCCCGGCCCACGGGCGGCGCCGGATCACTGCGGATGTCGGGCGGTGCCGCCACCCTCGAGGCCCTGATCCGCGGCCTGGATCGCGGCCTCCTCGTCACCCGGCTGTGGTACATCCGGAGCATCGATCCACGGACGATCCTCTACACGGGACTGACGCGCGATGGCGTGTTCTGGGTCGAGAACGGAGAAGTCGTCCGGCCGGTCAACAACTTCAGGTGGAACGATTCACCGCTCACGGCGTTCGCGGCCATCGAGGAACTCGGGATCCCAGAGCGTGTGTCGGCGTCCCTCGAGGTCCCCCCGGCCAGGCTCGCTTCCTTTCACTTCAGCACCGTATCGGAGGCGGTATGATGGAGCGCAGAGATTTCGTCAAGCAGACGGCGGCTGTCGCGGGCGGTCTCGCCCTTACGCCTCCGATCGTGCGCGCCAGCGGAATGCCCATGCCTCGCAATCGAATTCAATCCTCTCGAGGTATTGATCCCGTGCTCAAGGAACTGCTGCTGGCGGCGATCGACGCGGCGACGTCGGCCGGCGCCCAATACGTGGACGCGCGCGCCGAACTCCTGCTTTGGCAGTCCGTGAGCGCCCGCGAAGACCACATCGAGGGAATCAGCGACTCGGCGTCGGAGGGTGTCGGCGTGCGCGCATTCGTCGACGGGAGCTGGGGATTCGCGGCCACACCGGACCTGACCCGCGAAGCGGTGACGGGCGTGGCTCGCATGGCGGCCGAAGTCGCCAAGGCTAACGCGGCCGTCCAGCCGTCGCCGATCCGGCTCGCGCCCGTCGAAGCCTATGGAGAAGTCGAATGGACGGCGCCGCACGAGATCGACCCGTTTGACGTCCCCGTTGAAGACAAGGCGGCGCTGCTCCTGGAGCTGAACCAGGTCGCGATGGCCCAGGAAGGGGTTCGCTTCGTGAGCAGCGGCATCAGTTGCTACCGGACGGACAAGACGCTCGCGACATCTGAGGGCACGATTGCCGCCCAGCGGTTCATGCGGGTGTCTCCCAGCATGACGATTACTGCGGTATCTCCGGACCGGTCACGCTTCCAGCGCCGCGGATCGGTGGTCGAGCCCTCAGGGTTTGGCTACGAGTACGTCGTAGCGAACATGGTGCCCGAGAGCGTGGAGAGATGGTCGGCGGAAGCCGTCCAGATGTTGAGCGCCGACAGTGTCGAGGCTGGATCGTGGGACCTCGTCCTGCATCCGTCGCACCTGTGGCTGACGATTCACGAATCGATCGGCCATCCGACGGAGCTCGACCGCGCGCTGGGCTACGAGGCGAACTATGCGGGCACCAGCTTCCTGGCCCCGCCGTCGGAGATGATCGGCAAGTTCCGCTATGGACCGGACTTCATGAATATCGAGGGAGAAAAGACCTCGGCGGGGGGCATGGCCTCGATCGGTTACGACGACGAGGGCGTCAAGACCCAGAGCTGGCCGATGATCAAGGACGGAATCTTCGTCGATTACCAGACGACTCGCGAGCAGGTCGCCTGGATCTCCGATCTGACGGGTCGCACGAAAAGCCACGGCTGCGCCTATGCGTCGAGCTGGCAGTCGATCCCGTTCCAGCGGATGCCCAACATGAACTTGCTTCCCAACGCCGCGGTGGACCTCAGCGAGGAGGATGTGCTCGCAGCCGTGGACCGGGGTATCTACATGGAGGGTCGCAACTCCTACTCGATCGATCAGCAGCGCTACAATTTTCAATTCTCTTCACAGGTCGCGTGGGAAATCCGCAGAGGGAAGAAGGTGCGCATGCTGCGGGATGTCGCCTATCAGGCTCGCACGCCGGACTTCTGGAACTCGATGGCCGTCATCGGCGGGCCGTCCACGTATTACGTCGGCGGCAGCCTGAATGACGGGAAGGGACAGCCGGGTCAGAGCAACGCCGTGTCGCACGGTTGTCCGATCGCGGTGTTCCGTGGGGTCAACGTTCTGAATACCGGCCGCTAGCTCACGCGGGCCGTGGCGGCGTCCCATGAGTTGATTCCGCGTTGACGCACGCACGGAATCAGAGGCATGTCCAGGCGCGACCCCGCACAGCCGTACCGCTTCAGCCGTTTCTCTAACTGTACACCTGTACAGTTAGAGAAACGTGCGAGACAGTTGCAGCGGGCGTGGCTGGCGCTCCATCAAGCTCGCAGCCGCCTCGCTCGTGACAAGCGCTTGTGGTTCGGCGCCGCTCCTCGTCCTCCTGATCCAGAGCGACCGTTCTGCTTCGTCCTTCGCCGCATGAAGAGAACATGGCGTGATGCCGATCGGGCGGCTGATCTCACAGGCCAGGCCGTGCACCGTACCGTTGGTTCCTCCGATGCTCGCAACGAGTGGTTCCCGCTCTTGTTACGAGTCCTGTCCCGTGACGAAGTCATCCGAATCCGTCACCGGTCCTACGACGAGCCGGCCGTCCTGATGCGAGAATCGACGTTCCGGAATCTCGAGCGCGCCGCCGACTCAACCACGAGTCCGCGGTCCTCCGGTGGCCTTGCGGTCCCTCCACCGGCGGATATCGGCCACGAGTTCGGCTCGACCTACGCCGGGCTCGTGCTCGGCCACCCGCGCGCCAAGCATGTCGAAGTGCGGAAGCGCGTTACGACGGTCGACCCACTCGGGACGTAGACCACGGGCCTCGCCCCAGGTCAGCAGTTCATTCAGGGACCGGTCACTGTACACGTGGCACAACCGGTCACCCTTGCGGGCGCGGAGCCGCGGAATGTCCCGCAGAGCCGTGTGGAAGTGATACTTGATCAGTGCTGGTGTTCGGCGTGCTCCGTTTCGGCCTCGGAGCCCATGCCCGCCTCCGCGTCGCCCATGGCATGCGTGCCATGTCCGTGCAGGTTCGCCGGCGCCTGCAGGGTATTGATCAGATCCGCGACGTACATGTCGTCGCCCCGATCAAACTCGGGCCAGGCCGTGTTCTTGCCCACCCACACGACCCCACCGATCGCTCCCATGCCGCCGTCAGGCGCGGGGACATCGAGCGGGTTGTCATACTCGACAGAAATCCGATACGTGTGATCGGCGAAAATCTTCCGGCCGAGCGTCCACATGAACGATCCGCTGGGCACACCCGTCACCCGACCCTCGGCGTTCCGCTCCGGGCCGGTCTCCCAGACCGTCTTGCCCGTCGTCATGTCCAGCAGCGAGAGCTTGGAGGCATGATCGTGCAGGTGGCCGCCGATGCCCAGAATGCGACCGTCCACGGCGGGCTGCCCTTCCCAGTACTGCACGGTCTTGCCCGGCGGGACTGGGAAGTCCTTCCCTCCGATCGGACCCATGACGTCCAGGTAGAAGGGGTAGACGTTGCGTGGCTGGAAGAATCCGTCCGCTTCGGTAGTGTACTGGAATCGAACCAGCAGGTGGGCATCCGGATAATCCTGTCCGAGCGTGTTTGCGAACATCGAGGCGATCAGCATCCGATCTCCGTCCGACACCGGATAGCCGATCAAGCGGGGCAACTGCTCATGCAGCGTCTCGCGGCCCGCTGCCATCACACGCCGTGCGATGGACGAAAACAGCTCTCGCTTGTCCGGATCGATGAAGTTGACATGATGCAGCAGGTCCATCGGAAGTTCGTTCCCCTCGCCGTCGACCATGGCGACTTCGAACCCGTGAATCCATCCGTCCACCGGGAAGGCCGCCAACTGGATCGGCAGGCGCAGATGGGCCATTCCGGCTTTCAATTCGATGGGCCCGATGTCGAACTCCACGAGTCGCTCATCGGCGAGAGTCCGGACGGACACGAGCGCGCCGTTCATGTCGGGCAATGCGGGAGCTTCCAGGCCCGCCGCGTCGGCGGCCGTCAGCTGCTCGTACGGCTCATCGGGCATGGCCATCGATTGTTGACCATGAACGGTGGCCGTCCAGGACAGGGAGGCGATCGCTGCGAGCGCCAGGATGTGGTTGATCGATCCGCGGTTCATTTCGTCCACCTCGAGAAATCAGACATTCAGCTAGCAAACTCCCTGATTCGTGCCCTGGAAACGCAGCGACACCGTCAGGGGTTCAACGAACGAGACGCCCGCTTCCCGTGGGAAGTGGGCGCCATTAGACTGCGCGCGTAACGGCGTTGGCTATCGCCTCAGGGTGCCGGCACATCGAAGTGCACATAATTCTTGGCGATGAACTCCACCCACTGCTCCGGAACCTCGTCATCCGGGAAGATGGCCTCGACCGGGCACTCCGGTACACAGGCGCCGCAATCGATGCACTCTTCCGGGTGGATGTAGAACTGGTCCTCGCCCTCATAGATGCAATCGACGGGACAGACGTCCACGCAGGACGCGTCCTTTTCAGTAATGCAAGGCTGAGCAATGATGTACGTCATGCCAATCGCACCCTTTGTTACGGACCCGGCTGCCAGTCCAGGCTGACCGGGCCATGATGTACGAGGGGGGAGTTTAGTTACGGCCGCGATCCTCTGCAATGAGGCGTCACGAAGTAGCCGCCGTTCCCCGAGACCGGTAGATTCGGCCGCCTATGCGCAGACTGGAAGTTCTTCAACCCGAGAGCCTTTCGCCGGCGGGCCATCCGGTCGCCGCCGGCGGCTGCGGCAGTCCGCCTGCCGCCTGGCCACAGCAGAAGCCTCGCTGGTTGAAAGTCAAAGCCCCGGGCGGCGGCAATTACCGGCGTCTCAAGGGACTGATGCGTGACCTCGGGCTGAATTCGGTCTGCGAGGAAGCCCACTGTCCGAACATCGGCGAGTGCTGGGACGCGGGAACCGCCACGTTCCTCATCATGGGCGACAAGTGCACGCGGAATTGCCCGTACTGCGCGATCGCCCACGGTCGGCCGGAGGAGCTGGACGAAGACGAACCGAGGCGGGTCGCCGAGATGATCGAGCAACTGCGGCTGCGCCACGTCGTGATCACCTCGGTTGACCGGGACGATCTGCCCGACGGCGGGGCCCGGATCTTCGGCTGGCTGATCGACGACATCCACGAGCGGCTGCCGGAGTGCTCGATCGAAGTCCTGACGCCGGACTTCCGAGGGATGCGGGACGCGATCGAGACCGTCGTCGCGGCCGGTCCCGACATCTTCAATCACAACATGGAGACAGTCAGGCGCCTCCATCCCGAGGCGCGGCCGGGAGCGAAGTACGACCGCAGCCTGGACGTCCTGCGGTATGCCAGGAGCCTCGATGACGACGTGCTGATCAAGACCGGCATCATGCTGGGGCTCGGTGAGCACTCGGACGACATCCGATCGTTCCTGGACGATGCCCTCGCCACCGGCGTCCAGATCCTCACCCTCGGGCAATACCTGCGTCCGTCGGAGCAACATCGCGCGATCGATCGATACGTGTCGCCCGACGAGT
>JAOTWC010000114.1 GCA_029863105.1 Gemmatimonadota bacterium
GGCCAGCATCACCCCGTAGATCGCCCCGGACGCGCCCACGACCGGCGACAAGGGGGTCAACGCGGAGAATAGCGCCGCGACCAGGCCGCTGACGAAGTACAGGCCCAGGAAGTGCCGCCCCCCCAGTCGTTGTTCGAGCCGTGGACCAAAGAAGAACAGCACGATCATGTTGAACAGCAGGTGCATGGTCCCGCCGTGCAGGAACATGTAGGTGACGGGGGTCCACGGCCGCTGCAGCGTGAGCACGGGCAGGTAGAACAGCAGTTCCGTCACGCCCGGCACCGAGGCCTGCACGAAGAACACGGCAACGTTGGCGATGAGCAGACGCTGCACCCAGGGCGTGAGGCCTCTCATGCCGGGCCGGCCCGGGTCGGGTCCGTGGTGGGTCCGACGCCGCCCTGCACGGTGGTCGATATCGTCAGATCGGTAGCCAGTAGGTCGCTTTCACGGCAAAGAAGTTGCGCCCCGGTTCGCCCGGGCTGTCCAGCAGGTCGCCGAATCCCGCCGAATCCGGGCCGTTCTCGAATCCAAATCCGCCGCGATCGAGTTGCCATACCACGAACAGGGTGCTTCCCGGGAGCCATTCCCACCGCATGACCAGGTTGCTGCGGAAGGACAGGGCCCGAAAGTCTTCGCGAATGAACGAGAACTGGTCCGGGCCGTCCTGCACCGTGATCGTATGAGGTGCGTCCCCGGTCGATTCGCTGATCGTGGTGCCGCCGGTCCCGTACATCAGAAGATCGGACTCCCTCGGCGTCATCAGCTCGCCGTAATCGGAGTAGGCGCCGGTCGAGGCGAACGGTTCGAAGTATCCTTCGAGGCTAAGGTCCGCCGAGAACGCGTAGTTCACGCGGAACTGCGCCGAAATCGTGTGCTGGTCGATCCGGGCGAAGACGTACCGGTTGCCGAACGTCTCCGGGCGACCGCCTGATTCGGTAGTGACATACTGTCGAGTGTTGATCCCATGACCGTAGCTGGGACTCAAGGCGAACCGCCATGAACCGCCTGGACGATACTGAAGATTCACCCTGACTCTTGTAAACGAGCCGTCGAGATCGTCGTTTTCGTAATACAAAAAGCCGTTTGCACCGAAGCGGTTCTGGAACGGAGAGTTCACGTTGATGGAGAACGCCTTCTCGCCCGCAGTGCCCATGACCGGCCCGCCGCGGGTCTGTGTATCGCTCAGGCCCGCGGGCCTGTAATCGAACTCCCCGCCGAACCGCCAGAAGTTGATCAGACCGAGTTGCCATCTGGCCTCGTAGCTGGTGAACAGCCTGTCACCGTCGAAATTCCACCTGGTGTCGAACTCTCCTGCAACACCCCAACTCCGGAATGTACCTACCGTGTTCTCGTTGTACTGAAGGTCCAGTCCGAGGTCGATCTGGTCAGCCCTTCCCAGCGCGCCGGCATCGTTGATGTCGAACTCAGGTGAGGTCGCCAGCACTTCGGTCTCGAAGGACCAGTGCTCGCCATCTGTGTGTCTCAGGTCGACGTACGCCCTGTAGCCAGTCAGCGACGTACGTGTAGGATCGAACTCCACGTGGCCGGCATCCGGTCGCTGGAAGTAGTGGGCGCTGAACTGCTGGACGCGGGCTATCGCTGCCGGCGTGCCAGAGATGTGGCTCCCCTGGATGATCCCCGTCAACTCCGTCAGACCACCCCGGAACTTCAAGCTTGCATCGGCCGCGAAGGCATACGCTTCTTTGTTGATGCGGCTCGCCAGCGGGTCGCTGTCGGCCAGATCCCGTTTCACCCCGGTGAACGCGAGGCCGGCCGTGGATTTGGCCGCGCCGAACTCCTGCCGTCCGCGCAGGACGAGCCAGCCGGCCGTCGGCTCCACGCGCGTTTCGCCGAACGTGTCATTGAGAGCGTCGTACGTCTTGGCCGACTCTTCCGCCGTGACAGCGCCCAAGGCACCCAGCGACAGACCGCCAGCCGTGCGGCCCGTCAGCTTCGCCGCCCCGATGATCGTCGTGTTGTCCGGTACGTCCGCGAAATCTCCTCCTGGTGAGCCGTGCGGTCGGGCCCCGATACGCCGGGAGAAGAACAGATCGTTCGCCTCGAGCAACTGGGCGTTCTCGACAAAGAACGGTCGCCGCTCGTCGAAGAAGGTGGGGAACGCCGACAGGTTCACTTCGGCCGGGTCCGCCTCTACCTGACCGAAGTCGGGATTGAACGTGGCATCAAAGGTCAACCCGGACCCTACGCCCATCTTGATGTCCGCCCCGAACCGAGCGATCAGATCGGAACGTTCGGAAAACGGGTTGTCCGGATTGAGCAGCTCGTCGCTGGTCACGGCCAGGTTCGACGCCGCGTACGGCACGAACTCGATCGGCCGCCGCGTCTGGATCCCCTGAAGTCCCTTGAGGTCCCCGAACCACGACGTCCAACCGTTCTCGTCCTTCGGCACAGATGTCCAGAACAGGTCTTCGAATTGGGCGGGCCGGAACCGGTTTACCTGCAGGCCGAACTCGATGTTCTCGCCCTGTGTGAACCGGATCTGCGAGAACGGAATGGCCATTTCGGCGAACCAGCCCTCGTCGGTAATCTCGGCGGCGGCGTCCCAGATCGGATCGTACGAGTGGTCCCGGTTGAAGTCCTGGTCGCTCGGTCCGAAATAGTCGACGCGCCCGCCGGCGGCCGTGATCGTAAACGTGTAGTACGTCTGCCGATTCTGGTACGAATCGAGCGAGATCTTGAGCCGGTCGGAATCCCCGTTGTCGTCACGTCGTGCGAGGTTTGCGCGGATGCTGGAGGGATCGGGGTCGTAGTTCCGCCCCGCCACGTAGAGGTTCGTCTCGTCGTACGCGAACGCGACCTCGGTCCTGACCGTTGGCTGAGCGCCCTCGATCGGCTCCCGTTGCACGAAGTCGGAAATCCAGACAGCCCGGGCCCAGATACTCTCCTCAATCCGGCCGTCGACGTCGACCGTCTCGCCGTCATTCAGCCTCGTGGCCGTCGTGGACTTACCGACACAGTCGGCCAGCGTGCGCCGACAGATACCAGCCAGCTCAGCCCAATTTTCGGGCACTTCGGCCTGCGTCTGTTGCGCCTGCTGTGCGGCAACCTCCGTCGGAAACAGCAAAGCGGCCCCAGCGACCAGCGCCGGGACCGTTGCCGAGAATCCGGTTCGAAGAAAGTTCTTGGTCGCAGCCACCCCTAACACCACCTGACCCTGACCCTGTACGTCACCTTTTCCTCCCCGCGTTCCGGGACATCTACCGTGAACTTGAACGTGTGAGCGTCCAGCTTCTCCGCACGGTGGCTGGAAGAGAGAATCTCCCAGTCCCCACCCACCGGTTCCATCACCTCTACGACGCTTCGATCATCCTTATGGTTGCGGAGATCGATCTCCCAACTGCTCTCGGAGACGCAGCTTCCGAGCACGTCATAGTCCATCTGCCGCCGGTCGGCGACCACGTCGAACGCCTCGCCCATCTTGATTCGCACCGTCTCATCGCGGGGCGTGTGGTCGATCCGATCCTCGCCGATGAACTGCTGGGCCCCGGCGCTGTCCCTCTTGTACACCCGGACGATCCCGGCCGGCAGCGGCATACCGAGTCCGTTCGCTTCCCGATTCTCGAAATCGAGATACACGCCCACCTTCTGATTCGACACGACCTGACCGTACGACCCACGATAATACTGTGCGGCCCCGTAGAAAATCAGGCGTTTCTCGACATCGAACCCCGGAGACTCGAGCAGGGTCACCTGTTTCTGCTCATTCTGCCTGATCGTCGTCGGCCGTTCCAAGGTGTACAGGTGGTACTCGAAGAACGCCTCCTCGCTGAACGCCTCGTCCGCCGCGAACTCCATGGCAAGCTTCTGCGCGGACCGCATCATGTCGCCCCGCCCGCCGACACGCTGGACATCACCCGCGACGAGCTTCAGCGTGGCGTTGTCGTACGTCGCGCCGCTCTGGTTCGTCAGCGTGACCCATCCCGTGACGCCGGCCTCGGAATCGTCCTCGTTCAGCACCATTACGTAATCGGCCTTCCAGTTGATTCCGCCGGCCAGATACGACGTCTCGACACGCTGCCTGTCCGCCTGACTGCTCAGCAGCCATAGAAGGCTCGGACTGGCGATCAGATTTGCCGGCACTTCGGGAAACGAGATCCGTCCCGGTACGTTGTAGGTGATCTCGTCGCCGATGCGCAGAATCGTGCCTCCGTTCACCGAGAGAACCTCGGCTTCGACCGTCTCCTCTCGTTCTTCCTCCCGGTTCCAGATATGAACCTTGACGATTCGGCCGACATATTTCTCCAACAGCTTCTGCGGGTTCAGCAGGTCGTACTGATAGTTCTGTTCCAGCACCGAAAGCGGGTTGCCTCTGTTGAGGCTGCGGATATGCACTGTCTCGGGCTGAATCGTGGAGGCCACGTCGCCGTATTCGAGCCCCAACACGCCACGGCCCAGCTCGATGGATCTGATTTCACGCACCAGACCGAAGTTCTGGTTGTAGACGGTCAGACTGACCGTCTCGCGATCGGTCGAACTCGAGCGAAGAACCGGCACCTGCTGGGCCACGGCGTTCGTGGCTCCCGGCGGCGTTGAACCCAGCGGCAGGGCCGCCATCGCGAGCAAGCTGAGAAGCATCTTCCTGGTCATCATCTATCTCCTGATTCGGGGAGGATCATCCTCCGTTCTCCCCGCTTGACGACGAAACCGCCTGATGTTGCACACTCCTCGAGCGGTCCCCTGGGTGCCGGGGGTGAATCATACGGTGAATGCGTGAAGTGCCGTGGCCTTTACCTGTATCCAGATCTGCGCATCCTTGGCAACATCCAACTCCGCGGCCGCAGCCCTCGTTACCACGGCGACCAGCTCGGCAGGGCCGGCCAGCCGCACGCGCACGAGCGCTCCAAGCGATCGAACTTCGAGCACCCGCGCCTGGAAGCGATTTCGGGCGCTACCGCCGGCCGGCGCGACGGCCGACAAGAACAGATCCTCGGGGCGGTACGCGATCTTGACGATGTCGCCGGGGACGGCGTTGCCTACCGCAACGATTTGCGTACCCTCGACATCGATCGACAGCAACTCACGGTTGGTGTCCATGACCGTCCCCCGGATGGACAGTTCCGCGCCGGTGATTCCCGCGATGAACGGGTCTATCGGATTCTCAAACAGTTCGTTCGGTGTGCCGCTCTGCACCAGTCGTCCGTCCCGCAGGACGGCGATGCGATCTGCCAGGTAGAACGCGTCAGGGCGATCGTGTGTCGCCAGCACGATCGCGCGGGCGCGGGCGCGGGCGACCCGGTCCAGATCCTCGCGCAGAGCGGCGTGCGCCTCTGCGTCCAGGTTGGAGCTCGGCTCGTCGAGGAACAGAATCTCAGGGTCCAACACAAGCGCTCTGGCAAGTGCCACCCGCTGAGTTTCGCCTCCGGAGAGCGTGGCGGCATCCCGTTCAACGACCTGGCCGAGCGCAAGTTGCTCGACGATCGCATCCACGCGGCGCCGGATCTCACCGGTCTCCGCCCGCCTGAACTCCAGGCCGAGTTCCAGATTGCGCCTCACCGTCCCCGACCACAGATACGGATTCTGGAACACGAACGCCGTGCGAAGTCGGAGCGCCGCGACGGCATCGCTGCCGGCAACGGCCCCGCCCGGCCCCGAATCAAAGAATCTGAG
>JAOTWC010000115.1 GCA_029863105.1 Gemmatimonadota bacterium
CTCGGAGTCACGCGTGTGAACTGCGTCGGTGCTCGGCGGCCGCAAGACCACGGTCACGGAAGATCTTCCGCACGACCTCTGAGAATGGCGTCGCCGGCCGGCCCAGCAGTGCCTCGAGTTCCGTCGGGTCGCCGCAAAACCCCTCGCGCTCGTAGTAGTCGAACATTCTGAGCAGCGACTCGATAGCGTAGTCGCCCAACCCAGCCGTCCGGGCGAGGCTCGCCCACTCCGCACGAACGACCGTCGTGGCTCTGACGGGACGCCCCAGTTCTGCCGTCAGGGCGCAAGCGACGTCCTCCTGCGACAAGGCCTGTGGACCGCATAGCTCGTACGTCTTCGCTGTGTGCCCCGGGGAGGACAGGACGATGGCCGCGGCTTCAGCGACATCGTCGAGATCGACGACGCTCAACCGGGTTCGTGTGGAGTACGGAACCGTGTACTGACCGTCGTCGACGATTCGTCGGATGCCTGCCTGGACGTTCTGCATGTAGGCGCATGGCTGCAGGATCACGTGATCCAGACCGGATCGGACCAGCTCTTCCTCCACGAGGTGCTTCTGCCAGTGGTGCGGCATTTCCCGGACACGAGGGAGCATGACGGAGTGGTAGACAAATCGGTCGACGCCTGCCGAGGAAGCTGCCTCGACGGCCAGCCGGCCGAGCTCATGCTCGTCCGGATGCATGTTGGGGCAGATAAAGTAAACGGTCGCGGTTCCACGCATGGCGGCGGCGAGGGCGGCCGCGTTGCTCATGTCGGCCACGACGACGTCGGAGGGTCCGAGGGGATTGAGCGCTACTGCCTGCTCAGCGCGGAAGACGAGCGCTCGCACGCGCTCTCCGCGGGCGACGAGAGCCCGGACCACGGCCCGGCCCGTCTTTCCCGCTGCACCCGTCACGAGGATCACGCCCTAGGAACCGCTGCCGACGCCCGATCCGCTGATACTCGAGCCGATGTCGTTGAACACGGAGGAGATCACCTGTCCCAGCGTCGCGACCGCGACCACCACGACCAGTGCGATCAGTCCGATCAGGACGGCGTACTCCGTGAGATCTTGCCCGGAGTCGTCCTGCACCAACGTGAGCAGACGACGTCTCGATGCGATTTCAAATGTCGGCGGCATGACCCAAGGTACTGGTCGTCAGTTCCCCCCGTCCACCGCTAGGGTCCGGCTGGGACCTGGAGAACCTGGCCCGCGTAGATCCGCGTCCCCGTCAGCCCGTTCGCCGTGGCCAACCGTGTCACGCTCGTTCCCGTGCGTCGTGCGATGGCCGAAAGCGAGTCGCCGGCCTGGACGCGGTAGGTGGACGGCCGGGCCGACGCCAGCTGTGACTCCACGTACCGTGTGTACTGGTTCGGAAACACCGCCACGTGGTAGTGGAAAGGTCTGGACTCTCTCGTCGCCTCGAGCACCCCGGCTTCCTCGAGTTGGAGAAGAGTGCCTTCGAGCCAGCCACGACAGGCTCGACTGCCGCTCCGGCGCAGATCGACCGCCATGCCCGTCGGATGCACTGACCTTGGTGATGCGTTTCTCGGCTGCCGGGACCTCGGCCGGGTGAGGCTGGTGACCACCAGTTGCTCGCCGCAGGCGGCCCGATACTGTTTGGCGAGCCGCTCGATGAACAGGGCTACCTCGGGCCGCGCGTACGCTGCGCGTTCCCGTTTCAGGCGATAGTCTCCGTTGCTCCGTACCCGGACGAGGTAGCCGGCATCGACGAAGCGCCGCACCTGGGCCGACGTGCTCAGATATGTGAAATCGTGAGCGGCAGCCATTCGATTCTGGAGATCGAGAGATGCCCTCGAGCCCCGCAGACTCTGCCCCTCCGCCGCAGCAGGAAGGCCCGCGGCGACTCCGCTGATCCACAGAGCAAACGTCACGCACCGGAGGATCGTGTCTTTGCGTACGTTCACTTCGTCGTCCCTCGGCCCCGGGTTTTCGGACAGACACCGGCCGGCAATCTATTCGCCGCCGAACGCCTTGTCGAATGCCGCACCAGAACTTGGGAAGTCGAGATTCCGCACGAACCTGCAAGCTTCGGCCGCCCCATGCTCGCGGTCCATTCCCGAGTCCTCCCACTCCACGGAGAGGGGACCCTCGTAGCCGACGCGATTCAGCGCGCGAACCACCTCTTCGAACGGGACCATCCCGCGTCCCAGCGAGCGGAAGTCCCAGAACCGATCGCGATCCCCGAACCCGAGGTGGCCGCCGAACACACCGGAGCGCCGCGGGCGATCGGACCACCACACGTCCTTCATGTGAACGTGATGGATCCGGTCGGCGAACTCGAGAACGAACTCGACACAGTCCACGCCCTGGTAGGCGAGGTGGCTCGGGTCGTAGTTGAGCCCGAATGCCGGGTGTCCGCCGACGGCGTCAATTGCTCGTTTCGCCGTCACCGCGTCGAACGCGATCTCCGTCGGGTGAACTTCCAGAGCGAACCGCACACCGGCTTCCTCGAAGGCGTCGAGGATCGGAGTCCAGCGATCGGCGAAATCGGCGAATCCGGCTTCGATCGCGTCCGGCGACACGGGGGGAAATGCGTACAGCAGCGGCCAGATGCTGCTTCCGGTGAAGCCGTTCACGACGCCGACCCCGAGGTTCGCCGCGGCCCGTGCGGTCAGGATCATCTCCGCGGCGGCGCGACACTGGACGCCTTCCGGCTGTCCGTCGCCCCAGACGTGGTCTGGAAGGATGCCCCGGTGCCGCTCATCGATCCGGTCGCAGACTGCCTGGCCGACGAGATGATTGCTGATCGCGAACAGATCCAGTCCGTGGGCGCCGAGCAGTTCCCGCCGGCCCGCGCAGTAGGCCTCGTCCTCGGCCGCACGTCGCACGTCGAGGTGATCACCCCAGCACGCGAGCTCGAGACCATCGTATCCCCACGTCGCGGCCAGGCCCGCCAGGTCTTCGAGCGCCAGGTCCGCCCACTGGCCCGTAAACAGAGTGACCGGTCTACGCATTGCCGCGGATCCTCATGCAGGAGGCTCGTAGGCCGCCGGTACCCACGTCCCGGCAGCCGAACTGTGCACGGCCGCGTGGATGAAGAACACACCGCGCGCTCCGTCCCGTACGGTCGGGAAATCTCCGTCGAACTCGCCGGCAGCGGCCCGGCCCGCCCGTGCGTCCAGCGTCAGGCCGACGTTCCGATACAGGTTGGCGAACGCCTCGATGAACCCTTCCGGATGGCCCGCGGGAAGTCGCTGGTGGGCCGTGGCACGGGCGGAGAGGCTCGATCCCCCGTCGTGGAAGATCTGTTCGGACCCATCCGCGAGAGCCAGGCGCAGCCGGTCGGGGCGCTCCTGGGACCAGTCCAGACCCGCCTCGCTCCCGTAGACGCGGAGCCGCAGATGGTTGCGCTCCCCGGTCGCGACCTGGGATGCCGTCAACAACCCACGGCTCCCGCCGGCATATCGGATCAGCACCGTGGCATCGTCTTCCAGGACACGACCCGGGACCAGCGTTCCGAGGTCCGCGAACAGTTCATCCATCTCGAGTCCCGTCACATAGCGGGCGAGATGCTCGGCATGGGAGCCGATGTCACCGAGGGCCGATGACACCCCGGCCCGGTCAGGGTCCGCCCGCCAGGATGCTTGCTTGTGTCCCCGAGCTTCCAGAAGTGTCGCAAGCCAACCCTGGGAATACTCGACGATCACCTTGCGGATGTCGCCGAGATCGCCGCGGCGCACTCGCTCCCGCGCTTCCTTCACCATCGGGTAGCCGGAGTAGTTGTGCGTGACGCAGAACACGAGCCCTCGCGCGGACGCCTCCCGGCACAGTTCCTCCGCATCGGCCAGCGTTGTGGTCAACGGCTTGTCGCAGATCACGTGGATGTCGGCCGCGAGAAACGCCATTGCGGCGGAATGATGTAGATGATTCGGCGTGACGATCGACACGACCTCGATTCGCTCGTCCTCCGGGAGGGCCGCCTCGGCTTCAGCCATCTCCGCAAACGACCCGTAGGTCCGCGCAGCGGCGATCCCGAGCTGTTCTCCGGTCTCCCGCGACCTCGCGGCATCGGAAGAAAACGCCCCGGCGACGAGTTCGAAGCGTCCGTCCAGCGCGGCAGCCATGCGGTGGACGGCCCCGATGAACGCCCCCGGGCCTCCTCCGACCATCCCGTAGCGGATCCTCAAGCCGCCGATCCGATCCGTCGCGCCGCGTAGCCGCCCGAACGCCTGTCGCGCATGTACATCACTCCGAATATCAGGATCAGGATGCCGCACAAGGGCACGATGTAAAGAAACGAGACGCGCCCGCCATAGTTATCGGCCGGTCCGAGCAGCGCGGCCGCCCGATCGCCCAGCCCATCACCCGGATCCGCGCCGATGATCGCGCGCAGCGCGTTAGCGGTTCCCGGCGACGGCATCGAACCCGTGGACTCGAAGTCACTCAGCACCCCCGCCGCAGCCTCAGCGGCGCCACGGGCGTCCTCACCCTCCATGGCCGCGAACATCCGCGATCCGAGTCCGATGACCGTTCTGGCCTCGGCAGCAGGGATTCGCTCGTGCGCGTAGCGATCCGCGATTCGTCCCATCTGCGGAGCAGTGACGAGACCCACAGTCGCCATGCCCACGGCACCCATCAGGCCGAGCCCGAGGGCACCGCTGCGCGGCACACGCTCCGACACGACACCGAGCATCGTCGGCCAGAAATAGCAGACGCCGACGGCGAATATCGTTGCCGCCGCGAAGGCCATCGCACCCGCGCCCCATTGATACAGCCCCAAGAGGCCGAGTCCGGAGAGAGCCGCGGACGCGAGCAGGACGCCCGTCGGCGACAGGCGATGGACGACGACTCCCGCCTTGAAGCGCAGTACGGCCATCAGACCGCTGATCCACACGAGGACCAGGATACCGGGCATGCCGCCGGCCTCGAGAACGGCCGGGACCCATCGGTTGGGACCCAATTCCACCGAGGCGGTCGTGGCCATGGCGATCAGCATCACCCACATGAACGGCGTGGTGAAGGCCGCTCTGAACGTCTCGCCGACGCCGACTCCGGCCGCCACCCCTTCCGTGGCAGGAAACTCCCGCCTGAGCAGCAGCACGCCATAGATCAGCGTCGGGACGAGGATCAGGGCCAACTTGATCTGCCACGCACCGATACCCGCCGCGTCCAGCCCGTATGCTGCCAGGCCGCCGAGCACGATGCCTCCCGGGAACCACACGTGAAACTGATTCAGCTTCACCGTCTTGTCGTCGGGATAGAGCGTCGCGACCAGCGGATTGCAGGCCGCTTCGACCAGCCCGTTCGCCATCGCGATCACCAGCGCCCCGGAGAACAGCAGCCAGAACCCCGAGGCGAAGATCATCACCAGCGTCCCGGCGAGGTGCCCGAGCCACGCCAGCCTGACGAGAAACCGCATCCCGAGCGTGTCGCACAGCGGAGCGAATATCAGCTGGGAGACCGCGAAGCCCCACAACGCAGCGCCGCCGATCCATCCCACCTGCTGGTTCGTGAGCACGAATTCGCGCTTCAGGGCCAGCATCACGGCGCCCACCGTGGCGAACGCGACGGAAGTGGCGATCAGTGCGAAGCAGGCGCCGATGAACAGGCGGCGGGCATCAGCTGAGTTCGTGT
>JAOTWC010000116.1 GCA_029863105.1 Gemmatimonadota bacterium
GAGGCGTTGATCTACTTCATCTTCACGGTGCACAATTCTTCGGGAGATGCCGAGTTTCAGCGGCTGAACGAAGCCCAGTTCTTCGCGGGCGCAAACAGCCTGCCGGATGCGGGCTACACGCTGACGGAGACCTACGCCGCGTTCGCTACGGACATGGACGTGACGGCCAACGCCGGCGAGAACTACTCCAGCGTGATCCTGCCGTTCGATCTCGGCTTGTCCTATCACGGCGGGTTCGACGCACCGACGTTCGAGTACGCGCCGGACATCTTTTTCCCGCCGTTCTTCACGACGGCGCCAGGCCTGATCGGGATCAAGTATCTGCGGAGCCCGATCAACCCGGCTACGGGGAGCGAGGTAGGCCTGACGCTGTTCTCGGTCACGCTGAACTCGGCCACCGGGTTCCCGGATCCGAGCAACGACAGGCAGCTGTGGCGGTATCTGTCGGGCAAGGTGAATCCGGCACAGGGAGACTTCCCGTGTTCGGTCACGCCGGAGGTGGTTAACACCGACCCGGCGCTGCAGCAGAGGTCGATTTGCTTCCTGACCGAAACGGCGGCCGACACGCGGTTCTATCAGGCGTCCGGACCGTTCGATATCGCGCCGGGTGCGGATGGTACGATCGTGGTGGCGTACATCGCGGCCGCGACTCTGGCGACGCTGCCGGACGGCTCACCGACCGGTATCTCGGCGAACGACCCGAACGCGAACGCGAACCCACCGGGAATCGCTTCGTTCCACCCGGGATTCCCGAGTGCGCGCGGTTGCACGGACGCGACGGCGACGAGCTGCACCGAAGTTGACAACGTCAATGCGGTGAAAAACATCGAGCGTGGCGCTGGCTGGGTGTCCTACACGGGCCCCCCGCCGACCAACGCTCTGGAAAGTCCATCGCAGAAGATCGACCAGTTCCAGGTCCAGTTCGTTCCGGGCAGCCTGCTCGGCAAGGCGCTGGTGGCACAGACGATCTTCGATTCGAAGTTCCTGCTCGGCTTTGCGCCGGATCAGCCGGTGTTCTACCTGGTCCCGGGCAACAACAACGTGACCGTGATCTGGGAAGCGAGCGCTTCCGAGGATCCCGCCGGCGAAGGTGACCCGTTCTACGCGGTCGCCAGCAATCCGGCGAGCGCGCTGTTCAATCCGAACTATCGGCAGTTCGACACCGAGGGGTATCGGATCTGGCGCGGAACGAACCCGGGTAACCTCTCGTTGCTCGCTCAGTTCGATTACGGCAACACGACGTTCAGTGACTTTACGTGCGAGACGGTCGGTCCGGCCGAGGATATCGGAAACCCGGATCCGGGATTCGTCGTCGGTGACGACTGCCCGATCGGTTTCCAGAAGGACTCCCCGGTCAATGCCGGCCTCGTATTCAACAACGGGTTCGCAGGCGGGCCTCCGGGCGGTGGTGTCGTTCGTCTGGCCGACGGGTCGGCCCTGGGCACTGCTTTGACGGTCACCGTCAATGATGACGTCGCGGGCGCCTCGGTCCCATTGACCGACGGCGGCGTTCCGTTCGTCTTCCTCGACAATTCCGTGACCAACAACTTCACGTACTTCTATTCCGTCAGCGCGTTCGACGTGAATTCGCTGGCATCCGGGCCGCACACGCTCCGTTCGGCGCGAGTGGCACAGAGCACGGTTCCGCGGGCAGACGCCCCGAACGTGGTCAACGCGGAGTTGGAGACGTTCATGTCGGGTGATGACGGAGTTCCCCTGGCGACGAACGCTCCGATGCCCACGCTTGATCCGGAAACCGGGATCTTCAGTGGTCCGATGCCGCCGACGGATGCGTATACGCTGGGCTTCGCGCCGGTACTGCCGCGTCTGTTGCCACAGTTGGCACTCACGGTGACGATCGACAGCATCCGGGCGGAGGCGAGTGGCAACCTGGCAGGCGGTACGCAGGAATTCCCGCCGTCGGCGAGCGGTAAGTGCTCGGTGACGGGTCCGGAGGGCAAGATCGGCAGTCACTTCGGCGCCTGCTGGAACATGTATCTCACGACCACACTCGATGGCGTTTCGACGCCGTCCGTAGTGCCCGGGTACAACCCGTGGTGGGATGCGTTCGGCGGGATCAGCGTGTTCGATCTGTCGATCGTGTCGCAGTCGGTTCCGTTCGACCAGGATGCTCTGGATGCGTTCGGGATTCCGTCCGGGCAGGGATTTGCGACGGTGAGCGCACGGCTCGGCGAAGGGTTCGGAACTTCGGCGGCCGAGGGCGCCCAGAACCGGCGGAATTCAACGTTCCACTCCGGCGTGCGCTGGTTCGATGGCAACTCGGCGAATGGAGCGGTGAATACGATCGCCGATCCGGCGAAGTTCCGCCGTGTAGGCCACCTGAGTGCAGTCGACACGGTGTGGGCTCCGATCAGCCACTCGCCGATAGATGGCTCGGATACCGATCCGAATTCGACATCCAACACCGTGATGTTCGAGAAGCAGTGCATGAATCGTGGCCAGGCATGGAACGACCGTGCGGCGGACATCGTGTTCAGCTGGTCCGGCGGCACCGTCACGGCTCGTGACGTGGTTCACCACGTGCCTGTCGTGTTCTCGCCGCGTGCGAGTCCGGGGCACTTCGGATTCGTCACGGACGGTAACGGCAACGGCGTGATTGACTGGCACGACTTCAACTACATCGACGGCAACCTGGAGATCATCCGCCAGGTGGATGGTGGTAACTGCAATCAATTTGGCGGTACCAGCTTCGATGCAGGCCTGACGGCGACGCCGACCAGCATGACGGCGTCACCGACGATCTCACCGACAAGTACGGAACTCAACTCGGTGGTGGATCTCGAGAACGGTGCTGCGTTGCCGGCGACCGGCACGGGCTTCGGCATGTGGGTCAACGGGCACCGGTTCATCTTCGAGACGTCGGCCCTTCCGGCCGACGGCACGGAGTGGACGATGCGCTCGTACTACGGCGCCATGACCGTAGCCAGCGGCGGCGACGATCCGTCTGGCTACTCGTTCACGACGGATGCGGGCGGTGGTTGGGCCGGTGAGGGCTTCTCTGTCCGGCGTCCGATGCTGATTCCAGGCCTCACGTTCAACTGGAACGTGGCCAACGCCACGGCGGCTACGGGACCCGTGGACCTGACGCAGGTGCACACGGTGCCTGACCCGTATCTCGGGACGAGTCTGTACGATCTGTCCCCGACGTCGAAGCAGTTGATGTTCGTGAACCTGCCGCCGGAGGCGACGATCAGGATTTATACCCTGACCGGAGTGCTGGTGGACGTGCTCGTGCACGATGACGTCACGGCGGGTGGTCGCGAGGTCTGGAACGTCAGGAATCGCAACAACCAGTTCGTGGCGAGTGGTGTGTACTTCTTCCACGTGGTCACGCCCGAGGGCGACGAACACGTCGGGAAGTTCACGATCATCAATCAGGCAGGTAGTAACTAATTGACGCAGTAGCGAGCACCGGTGGGGGCGAGCGCCCCCACCGGAATCGACCAGCTCCTCAGGAGGATTTCATGCGGTTACTCAGCAGAATGGCGATCGCGTTTACCGCGACGGTTGCCCTGCCGGGGTTGCTCTGGGCGCAGGATAACCCGGTGCAAATCGAGGGCGACAATACGTCGTTCGGTGGTGTATCGGCGGAGTTTCTGCAGTTTGGTGCCGGCGCACGCGGTATGGCGCTCGGTGGCGGCTTCTCCACGATTGCCGACGATGTCAGCGCTCTCCATTACAACCCGGCTGGAATCACGTTTATGGACGGTCCGGAAGCGAGCCTTACGGTCATGCCGTATTTCGCTGACACGGACTATTACTGGGCCGGCCTGGCCTTCCCGTTCGGCGACGGCGACTTCGGATTCGGTGTGTCTCTGGCGCATTTCGGATTCTCCGACCAGCCGATTTTCACGGAAGCAGACGAGCAGGGCGACTCCGGCGAGTTTTACGGAGTCAGCGAGACCTCGGCGGCTCTGACGATCGCCCACGCGTTCATCGATCGATTCTCGGCCGGTTTCACCGTCAAGTTCATCACGGATGACCTGGCGACGGGCGCCCTGGCCGGAGCCTCGGCTTCGGCGGTTGCGTTCGACTTCGGCGTGAACTTCCACTCCGAGTTGGGCGACAAGCCGATCGCGCTGTCATTCGTCGTGCAGAATCTCGGCGGCACGCTCAGCCACTCGGGTGACGCGTTGCGCTTCCGTGATTTCGACGGCAGCACCAACGACCCGTCGCTTCCCGATCAGCGCGTCGACCCGATCTTTGCGGAAATCGTCACTGACGGTTTCCCACTGCCCAGGCTGTTCCGGGCGGGGTTGAGCTATGACATCGTGTCGGGCGATAACACTCGCCTGACGTTGCTCAGCGAGTTCGTCGAAGCGAACAACACGCAGCCTTCGTTTGGATTCGGCGGCGAGTTCGAGTGGATGAGCGATGTGAGCCCGATCGGTGCGGCGCTGCGTGGTTCCTATGCGACGCAGCCGGACAATGACGACCTGGGCGGCCTGCCGTGTGGCTGCAAGGACAATCTCGACGGACTCGGTGTTGGCGGCGGCATATTCTATCAGATCGCCGACGAGTACCGCGTCAAGTTCGACTATGCGTTCCGGCACTTCGGTACGCTCGGCAGCGTGGACGTGTTCAGCGTGACGTTCGGCTGGGACTAAGAGCGCGGAGGACGAGGAGTTGAACCGGTCGATGCTCGGTAACGTGGCCACCAGGCTGGCGCTCATGGCGCTGGTTTGGTGGTGCGTTCCACCGGGCGCTGTCGCGCAGGAGCTGTCCGAACCGGAGTTCGAGACGGTTCTGTTGCGTACCTGGGCTGACGGCGATCTGACGGTCGTCGATGGCCTGGCCCATGTGCCACTGTCGATCATGGCGGGCGGCACGACGGGGTCATATCGGTTCGAACTGGTCGTATTCGATGCAGATGACACACAGCTGTACCGGGATAGCTGGGAGAGAGCCCTGAGCAACCGGGCCGCCGCCTATGCGGAAACCGGCACCTCCACCTTGCTCGAGCCGTTTCGATTCGGAGTCATGTCGGGAGCCTACGAGGTTGAACTTCGTGCGTATCCGACAGACGCCCCGGATCTGGGAGTGAAGGTTCGCCTGCCGATTGATGGCTATGCGGAGAAGCCCGTAGCGTCGGACTTGTTTCTGGCCTATCGGGTGGAACCGCTGGATGACGAAGCAGGCGGGAGCTGGTCGATAACTCACGGAGGCTTCGGGATCGCTGCAGTCGCGCGTACCTCGGTTCTTCCTCAGGAACCTCAGCTGTCATACTATCTTGAGTTGTATGGTGGAGACGAAGCTGCGACGGCTGCGATCACAGCCGCAGTCGTCGACGCAGCCGGATCGGAAGTGTACCGGACACCCGCCACGAACGTGGATGTACCCGTCGGGGGAATCCCGTTCGCCGGCAGTCTCAAGCTCGCGGGGCTACCACCCGGCGATTATTTGCTGCGGTTGGATGTCGCCAGCGGGGAGTCGGAGGCAAGTCCGACGGCTCCATTCCGAATGCTGGAGGCTGCGGCGGTACCGGTGGGCGAACCTGAGACGTATGA
>JAOTWC010000117.1 GCA_029863105.1 Gemmatimonadota bacterium
AGCCGATGCGCCGCGGCTGGAAGCCGACCTGCAGCAGCGCCTCGAGCGACACCGTCCAGCCCCGGAGGTCGGCGTCCCGGCGGCCCGGGGCGACTTCGACTTCGGCGCGATCATCGGGGAGGATCCCGGCCTGCTCGCGGCCCTGGACCTCGTCGCGCGTGTGATCCCGAACGGCCGGACCACGGTGTTGATCAGCGGTGAGACTGGCACGGGGAAGGAACTTGTCGCCCAGGCGATCCACGCCAACGGTCCACGCGGCGGCCAGCCGTTTGTGGCCGTCAACTGTTCGGCAATCCCCGCCAATCTTCTCGAGTCCGAGTTGTTCGGACACGAAAAGGGCGCGTTTACGGATGCCCGGGCCGCCAAGCCGGGACTGTTTGAGCTGGCGGATGGAGGAACCCTGTTCCTCGACGAGTTGTCGCTCCTGCCGCTGGAGCTGCAGGGCAAACTGCTGCGGGTGCTCGAGACGCGCGAAGTCAGGAGGGTGGGCGGCGCGCGGGCAAAGCAGATCGACGTGCGTGTCCTGGCCGCCGCCAACGCGGACCTCGAACAGCTGGTCGCCTCCGGCGGACTTCGAGAGGACCTCTACTACCGCCTGGCCGTTGTACTCATTCACCTCCCCCCACTGCGGGATCGGGGGGATGACGTGACGCTGCTGGCGCGCCGATTCGTTTCGTCGATTGCCGGGGAGTACGGACTGGACGTTCCCTCGCTGTCGGACGGGGCGGCTGCGGCGCTCCGGCGCCATTCGTGGCCCGGAAACGTCCGTGAACTGCGAAACGCGATCGAGCGTGCGCTGCTGCTGGCGAACGACGCCGTCATCCGCGAGGAGAACCTGGTGCTGAGTTCGATCCGAACGCCCCCGGGCAGGGGGCCAGGCGGCGAAGGCGGGGGATTGCCGTTTCCGCTCAGCCTCGCGGAACTCGAGCGCGAGGCGGTACGGAGGGCTGTCGAGATTTCCGACGGGAACAAGAGCGAGGCGGCGCGCATCCTGGGCATCACGCGCAAGAGGCTGTACAGGCTGCTGGCGGAGGAGTAGACGGCCGGCGGGTGTATCGCAGCGCAACGCCCTGTGCCGCGGCGACACACCGGGATATCCAGAAAAGCCGCGGAAAATCAGCCTATACGGGCGGTACGAAGCTTGCCGCACTCGTGGCAGTCGGGCGTGTCTCGTTCGGCCGGTGCCATGGAGAAGCCAAACACAGGGGACGAAGCAATGAAGGTAAGAAACGACTGGGGAATCCACAGACTCGCCAGACCGGTAGCCGCGATGCTGCTGGTTGTCGGCGCGGCCGCCTGTGGCGAGGATCCGGCCGGGCCCAATGGCGGTGGCGGGGTCGGAGATACGATTCGGCCGCCAAACGGACTCGTTCTCCTGGTGCCGGATGCCGGTGCGCCCGCGCTGACGACGCTCGATACAGCGTTCCTTGCGACCAAGGGCGTTCGGTCGGAGATGCGCATCCGCTATGAACCGGTGCCGCCGGACGACAGCGGTGAGCGATTCCTCGAACTCAGGATCGAGGACCAGTCGCTCCTCAGCTATCCAGTCGGCCATCCGAAGGCCGGCGCTCTGTTCGTCGACGGAGACACCGTGACAATCCGGATCGTTGTCGACCCCGCGACGTTGTCGGTCACCCTGTCGCCGAGCGGCCTGCAGTTCGACCCGCTCGTCCCGGCCGAACTGGAGTTGCGATACGTAAACGCCGATCCGGATTTCGACGGGGATGGCGACGACGATCCCGAGCTCGAGGACGAAATCGATCTGTGGCGCCAGGAGAATCCGGGTGACCCGTGGAAAAGAGTCGGAATCCTCAAGGACTCGACTCTGGACCGCGTGCGGGCCAACCTGACGGAATTCTCGCGCTACGCCCTCGGAATCTGACGGTTCGGGCGAGTCCACGGATGACTGATCTGGCGACGCTCCGCTCGACGGCAGACCACCTGGCCTCGGAGGCCCGGTGGGATGCGGTGCGCGACCTGCTCGCCCCCCTGCCGGCTGAGGAACTGCAGCGGGCGAACCTCGCCTATCGGTTTGGAGAGGCACTGTACTTCACGGGGCGAATCAGCGACCTCAAGGCGCACGCCGCAGCCTACGAACTGGCCGCACGAGGCGCTGCCGAGCCGGTGGACGTCCTGTACGCCCGAAACCTGGCCGCCATTGCGGCATTTGAACTCGGGCTGATGGATGAAGCGGCTTCGATTCTCGAACAGCTGATCGACCGGGCCATGGAGGAAGGCCTCCAGCCGCTGATGGCCAAGGCGGCGATCAGCCTCGGAGCGCTCTCGAGCCTGAGAGGGGAGTCCGACCGGGCGTTGACGTTCTATCATCTTGCCCTGGCGCCTCTCGATCGCAACGGCGACACCCGTGGTCTCGGCCAGGTCCATCACAACCTCGGAATGTCCTATCGGGATCTCGGGAAACTCGATGACGCCGTCGACGAGTACCGCCTCGCGACACGCATTGCCCAGGACGCCGGCCTGCAACCGCAGGTGGCGATGTCGATCATCGGCCGGGCCGAGGTCGAGGTCATGCGGGGAGACGTTGCGCTGGGGTTCATTCTGGCCGAGCGAGGCCGGCTTCTCGCGGTGGACATCGGAGATCCGATCAGCGAAGGAACCGCTCATCGCATTCGGTCACTGGCCCGCGTGGGAATCGGCCCGGCGGCCGGTTCGGCCGAGGCGGGTGAGGAAGAGCTTGATGCAGCGGCGGCGGATCTGGCCAGGGCGGGGGAGCTGGCTGAAAGCACGGGGAATGCGTTGTTGCGGGCCGAGGTATGGCGCGACCTGGGTCGCTTGGAGCGACGGCGGGGAAGGTTGCCCCAGGCTCTTCTCAATCTGACCCGTGCCCGCGATGCCCTGAAGTCGCTCGGAGCTTCGGCAGCGGCTGTCAGCCTCGACCTCGAGATCGAGGCTCTGAACGGTTCGTAGCAGGCAGCTTGCTGGTCACTTTCGGTACCACCCAAGGCCCAACTGTTTCGATTCGACACACCCTGTCCCGCTGTATCCCCCGACCCGGTAATCCATATAACTGACTATAAATCAATATGTTACGTACCGACACGGTCCTGAGGCACATCCGGCATGCCGCTTGCTTTTACCGAGGTCGAGGAACACAACGAAGTTCCCCCTGGGAACCCAGCAGGTTCCCACTATCAGGAGAAGAAAGATGAATACGGAGTTTGCAAGACTGACGAGCCTGAAGGCCGTTGCCCTGGCCTCCCTGGCGCTCGTGTCCGCAGCGTGCGGTGAAGATACGACGGGGCCTGGTGGCACGAATGCCTCCGTCTCCCTGTCGGTCGCCGTTCCGGCCGCGGCACCAGTGCCTGCAATCCATCCGGCCTTCCCGCTGGACATCGTGTACAACGACGGCGTGGCAACGCTTACCCTGACACGCGTGGCGCTCGTGCTGCGCGATGTCGAACTCGAGAAGCAATTCGACGAGTGCGACCCCATCACTGCGTCAGGCGACGACGGCTGCGAGGAGTTCAACGCGGGTCCGGTCATCCTGGAACTGCCGATGGACGGTACTGTCGACAACTCGTTCAGCATTTCGGGTGTTCCTGCCGATACGTATGACGAGTTGGAATTCAAGGTCCACAAGCCGGAAGACAATACGGCCGAAGACCTGGCGTTCATCGCCGCCAACCCGGATTTCGATGGCGTGAGCATCCGGGTCGAAGGTGACTTCGATGGGCAGAGCTTCGTTTACGAGACGGATCTGAACGAAGAGCAGGAGGTGCAGCTGTCGCCGCCGCTGGTGGTGACGGACGGCACGTCGCTCAACGTGACGTTCAGCGTCGACGTCGGGACCTGGTTCCGCGCGCTCGACGGTTCGCTGATCGATCCTGTCACGGCCAACAAAGGCCAGCCCAACGAAAACCTCGTCAAGGACAACATCCGGTCCTCGATCGACGTCTTCGAGGATAACGACCGGGACGGCCATGACGATTCGAGCGACGATTAGTCGCTGCCAAGGTCTACATGAAATGAACAAGCGTATCGGTGTGTCGCTCGTTGGGTTGGTTCTTGCCGCATGCGGCGGCGGCGCGGTAAGCCCGAGCCAGCCCAACGAGACCGGCACGCTGGAGTCCCTGGCGGTAGCTCCCACGTCGGTGATCGTCGTGGAAGGAGAGGCCGTCCGGCTTACCGTGACTCCGCTCGACGGGGCAGGCAACGCCCTGCCGGGCCTGCCGCCGGCTCTGTTCGACTCGAGCGATCCAGTCGTGGCAACCGTGGACACCGATGGAATGGTGTGGGGACATACGCCGGGCACGACGACCGTCACGGCGAGTGTGAGCGCCGACGGACTCACAGCGAATGCGACGGTGCCGGTCACGGTGGCCTGGGCCGCCCAGCCCGGTGCTCATGTCGTTACCACGGTGGGTGTGACCTTCAGCCCGGCCAGCATCACGATTCCCGAGGGCGACAGCGTCACGTGGAGTTTCGCCGGTGCGGTTCACAACGTGACGTTCAACGGTGCTGCTCCGACCGGCGGGAACATCCCCGATCAGCAAACTGGAGCGACGGCCACCCGCGTGTTCCCTGCGGCGGGCACCTATCCCTACGAGTGCACGATTCACAGTGGAATGACGGGTGACGTCATCGTGACATCGGCAGCCACTCCGGTGTACTCCACCCTGTCGGTTAGCCCGACCACTCCGGCCGTCGACGTGGGAACCACGGTGACCCTGGTGGCCGTGCCGCTCGATCAGCACGGCAGTGTCATCTCGGGCCTGCCGGCACCGACGTGGCTATCGAGCGATCCCGCGATCGCTACCGTGGCCTCCGGAGGCGTGGTAGAGGGCATAGCGGCGGGGGAGGCAGACATCGTGGCGACGCTCACTGTCTCCGGGGTCACGCACACGGGCGCAGCCCGGGTGACCGTTCTTTCAGATCAACCCGGTTCTGCAACCGTGACGACTCCGAATCGGACGTTCAGTCCTGCAAACGTCCTGATCGCGCCCGGCACTACGGTGACCTGGCAGTTCAGTGAGTCGACGCACAATGTGACGTTCGCAGGACTGAGTCCTCCCGGTGGCAGCATTCCCGATCAGCCACCGGGCAACTCGGCCTCACGTTCGTTCCCGACCGAAGGCACCTACGACTACGAATGCACGATCCACAGCGGGATGGTCGGATCGGTAGTCGTTCAGGCCGGCACTCCGCCACCGCCGCCGCTTCCCGGTGCGATCGTCACAGCGGCGAATCGGGAGTTCACACCCGACCCGGTGGACATAGCAGTGGGGGAGACGGTAACCTGGGAGTTCAGCGACGACGTGTACAACGTCACCTTCGACGGGCCGGCGCCGCCGGGCGGGAACATCCCCGATTCGGATCCCGGGACATCCGCTTCCCGGTCGTTTCCCGTTGCGGGCGACTACGACTATGAGAGCACACTCCACACCGGCATGCGAGGCCGGGTTCGAGTCCGATGAACGCCAGACAGCAGACGTTTCCTCGAGTGCTTGCTGCCGTGTGCCT